>NZ_AOME01000015.1 GCF_000336935.1 Halococcus salifodinae DSM 8989
GTAGCGCCTGAATCCGCTCGTGGAACGTGTCGAGCGAGTGGATGTTCGCGATCCGGAGATCGGCGTCCGCGATCGCGTCGTCCATCCCGAACCCACGTTCGCGCTCGTCGCGCGCTTCGAGGCTCTCGCCGCCCGCCGCGGCCGGGGTGTCGCGCCCCCGGGCGTCGATCCGCTCGGCTCTGATTTCGAAGGGGGCCTCGATCGCCACGAGCGTGAACGCCTCACCGAACGCCGTCTCGAAACGTGTTGCCTCAACGTCGGAGCGGATGCCGTCGACCAGGACGGTGTCGGCGTCGTCGAGTGCGTCCTCGATGATCGGCAGCGAACGCTCGGCGATCGCTTCCAGTCCCCCCTCCTCACGAAGCGCACTCGCCACCTCGCCGTGGTGTGTCGCGGGATCGAGGTCACGATCGCGACACTCGCGTCGAATGACGTCGCCCATCGTCACGACGGGCACCCCCGCCTCGCGGGCGACGGTCGCGGCCTCGCTCTTGCCGCTGCCCGGCAGCCCGACGATTCCGATGACTCCCATTGAGCGCCGGTTGGCCGGAGACGGGGGTAAGCGTTCCGCACCAGACCCGACTGCTTTTCACTGACGGCGCGAATCCCCGAGCGGGGCACGTAGCTCAGTCCGGAAAGAGCGTTTGGCTTCTAACCAAACGGTCGCGGGTTCAAATCCCGTCGTGCCCGTGAGTCATCGCCGAGCGACAGCGAGGCGTGACGAACGACGGACGCGGGATTTGAATCAGGGAGTGAAACGAGCGAAGCGAGTGGAACGACCGTGGTTCAAATCCCGTCGTGCCCGTCCACCTTTTGCTGCGCTCCGCTCGCTAGCGCTCGCTCCGCTGGCAAAATCTGGACCAAAAGCCTCCTCCTTCCCTTCGGTCAGTCGTCAGCCCGCTCGCTCCCTGCGGTCGCTCGCGGTAGAATTGTTGGCGCTCTCCGCGCCGCCCCGCAACCGCACAGCACCGCCCGAGCCCTCGGTCACTCACTCCGTTCGTTCCCTCGCCCTTCATCCGCCAGGCACCGCCACCACACCGCCAGCCGCCAAACGGTTTTGTCCGCTCGCCTGCTGGTTCGAGTATGACACGCACAGTCGTTATTGCGGGCGTCGGCCCGGGCCTCGGCACGTCGATCGCCCGGAAGTTCGGGGCGGAGGGCTGCAAGATCGGGCTGTTCGCTCGCTCAGAGGAATTCGTCGAGGAGCTCGCCGACGAACTCGACGAAACAGCCGGGAACGCGCTCGCGGTGCCGACCGACATCACCGATCCGGAGGCGGTCGCAGAGGGCTTCGAGACCGTCCGTGAGGCATTCGGCCCCGTGGACGTACTCGTGAACCACGCCAGCGGCGGCGCATGGAAGGGGCTACGAGACCTCTCAGTAGAGGAGTTCGACCAGGCGCTCGCGGTCGGCGCGCGCGGTGGCTTTCTTTGCTCGCAGGAGGCCGTCGAGGACATGCTCGACGAGGACGGCGGCACGGTGATCTTCACCGGTGCGACCTCCTCAGTACGAGGCAACGACGGCGCGCTCGCGTTCTCGGCGGGCAAGTTCGCGGTCCGGGGGATGGCCGAGTCGATGGCGCGCGACCTCGGCCCCGAGGGCATCCACGTCGCCCACGTCGTCATCGACGGCGGCATCCGACCGCCCGAACGCGAGGTCCAGAGTTCGGAGGAGTACCTCGATCCCGACGCCATCGCCGAGAGCTACTGGCATCTCGTCGAGCAAGACGAGAGTGCGTGGACGCTCGAACTCGACCTGCGGCCGCACGTCGAGGGGTTCTAACGGGCGCTACTCCTCGAATCCGTCCTCGAACCGGAAGGTTCCGTCGCGCTGGACGATCTCGCCGTCGACTTCGATCCGCGAATCCTCGCCCATGTCCACGATCATGTCGACGTGCTGGGCGCTCTCGTTCTGTTCGTTCTCCTCGCCGACGTTCGCCTCGTAGGCCCGTCCGACCGCCATGTGGACGGTGTCGCCCATCTTCTCGTCGAACAGCATGTTGTAGGTGTACTCGGTGATGTCGCGGTTCATCCCGATCCCGAGCTCGCCCAGCCGGCGCGCGCCCTCGTCGGTGTCGAGGATCGACGTCAGGAGATCCTCGTTCTTCTCGGCGCTGTATTCGACCACCCTCCCGTCCTCGAAGGTCAGCCGGACGTCGGTGATCTCGCTGCCGCGGCGGTAGACCGGCTTGTCGAAGTGAACCTCTCCCTCAACGGAGTCGGGAACGGGTGCGGTGAACACCTCGCCGCCGGGGAGGTTGTTGGTGTTCGTGTCGTTGATCGTGTGGTTGCCCGCGACCGACATCCGTACATCAGTACCCTCGCCCGAGACGATCCGGACCTCCTCGGCGGGGTCGAGGATCTCGACCATCTGTGCCTGGAATCGTTCCTGTTCGTCCCAGTCCTTCAGGATGGCGTCGTAGACGAAGTTCTCGTAGGCCTCGGTGCTCATCTCGGCGAGCTGGGCGTTCGCGGGAGTCGGATACTGAGTCAGCGTCCAGCGATCGCCGAGACGCTCGTCGAGGATCGGGCTGTGGGCGCTTTCGTAGGCCGCGTTGGTCTCACTGGCGACGTCGCCGAGTTCGGTCACGTTCTGGTGGGCTCGAATGACGGCGTGGCAGTCGGCGTCCTCGATCAACGCCTGCTGGTGGCCCGGCGTCTCGAACTCGACGCCGGACTCGTCTGCCGCCTGGAGATACGCCCGGATCGCCCGGCCGCTCCGATTCGTCCGGATCGCGAGCGGGTTCGCACCCCGCTCGCCGGCGATCTCGTAGAGCGCAGTAACGAGGTCGTCGGCCGGGGGTTCGGATTTGATCACGAAGTCGTCGCCCGCCGAGAGGTCGACGGCGTCGGCGACGAGCTGGGCGTGCTCACGGATGCGGGGGTCCATACGCGAACCCCGTCTGGACCGTGCAAACCGTTTTCGGAACCCGGATTTCGACTATTGAAATTCAACCACTCGAAGGACTCGGCCGGGGCGATATCTTCGACCGAAACTGGCACGGTCGGCGCGCGGGAGCGCACGAAGTGCGCGATTCGCGCGAGAGATGAGCACCGCAGCGACCGAAGGGAGCGAGGAGCGCAGTCGGTTGGGGAGGTATGTGGCTGTCGCGGTGTGGTTGCGGTTGCGGTTGCGGTGCGGTTGTGGTTGCGGTGCGGTTGTGGTTGTGGTTCTCGTTTGAGTCAGGTCAGCGGCAGTTTTGAGAGCGATTTTCCCAGTATCCCCATCCTCGACGATCGTTATCCCTCGAAGCCGTCTTCGAACCGGAAGGTTCCGTCGCGCTGGACAACCGTGCCGTCGACTTCGATTCGCGAATCCTCGCTCATGTCCACGATCATGTCGACGTGCTGAGCGCTCTCGTTTTTCTCGGCGTCTTCGGGGACGCACTCGCCAATGGCGTCCCCGACTGCCATGTGGACGGTGTCGCCCATCTTCTCGTCGAACAGCATGTTGTACGTGAACTGATCGATGTCGCGGTTCATCCCGATCCCGAGTTCGCCCAGCCGGCGCGCACCCTCGTCGGTGTCGAGGATCGACGTCAGCAGCTCCTCGTTCTTTTCGGCGCTGTGGTCGACCACCCTCCCGCCCTCGAACCGGAGGAAGGCGTCCTCGATCTCCCGACCGCTCCGGAGGAGCGGCTTGTCGAAGCGGACTTCGCCAGCGACCGAGTCTGGTACCGGGACGGTGAACGCCTCGCCGCCGGGCATGTTCATCTCGCCGTCGTCGTTCGCGGCGTCCATCCCGTCGATCGACATCGTGATGTCGGTGGTCTCGCCCGAGACGATCCGGACCTCCTCGGCGGGATCGAGGATCTCGACCATCTGTGCCTGGAGTTCGCGCTGGGCGTCCCAGTCTTTGTTCACCGCGCGGTAGACGAACTCCTCGTAGGCTTCGGTGCTCATTTCGGCTTTCTGTGCGTTGCCAGCCGTCGGATGCTGGGTGATGACCCACTGTTTGTCGAGGCGTTCCTTGAAGATCGGTTCGTGGGCCCGGCCCCGTGCGGCGCTCATCTCGGGAGCCACGTCGCTGGTTTCGGCGGTGTTTCGCGATCCGCCGATCATGAACACGACATCGGTTTCTTCCATCTCGGCGAGCGTGTGGTCGGCGGTGCGGTACTCGTCGGGGTCCATCGCCCGGGCGTACGCCCGTCCGGCTCGCCCGCTCGACCAGTGGAGCGCGGGTCGTGCGCCGCGCTCGCCGAGGCGTTCGTAGAGCGCGACCACGAGATCCTCGGCCGCCGGCGGGGCGTGAATCAGGACGTTGTCATCGGCAGTCACGTCACAGCAGTGTTCGACGAGAACGTCAGCGTGCTCGCGGACGCGCGGATCCATACCGAT
This sequence comes from Halococcus salifodinae DSM 8989, assembly GCF_000336935.1. Lineage (NCBI taxonomy): Archaea > Methanobacteriati > Methanobacteriota > Halobacteria > Halobacteriales > Halococcaceae > Halococcus > Halococcus salifodinae. Next base: position 4,338 of record NZ_AOME01000015.1, read on the forward strand.
CGGTCATCCACGGGTCACAAATCGATTGTGGAACGCAGAGGGTGAGTCGTCGGACATGAGCGCGACTCAGCCCACCGATCGCCTGGCTTTAGTCCGTCCCGCCCGACGAACCGACCATGACCGAGTTCAGTCCCGCAAAGTTCGAGGACAAGTACGAGCACTACTTCCCCGAACTCCAGACCGCATATCGAAACGCCTTCGAGCAGATGGGCGAGCGCTACGACTCCAATCTCGTCCACGCGATCGACCAGCAGGTGCTGAACGAGAGCGAGCCGTTCTACGACGCGGCCGACGGGAACGGCGAAACCGATGGAAACGGGGGATTCAGGATCGATCTCCCCGACGATCCCGCCAAGCGCGTTACCGGCGTGGTGGTCGACGAGGAGAAACTCGACCGCGTTCTCGCGGAGTACGTCGAGACGCTCGAAACGGAGCTCATGGCGGTTTTTGGGCTCGATGACGGGAGTCCAAAAGCCTAAGAAGACAGCCACCGTACCGTGAAACACGATCATGAGCACGGAAACACAGGGGAGCGACGACGACCTGCGCGAGGAGATCTCGAACTTCCTGCGCCGGAACTTCCCCCAGATCCAGATGCACGGCGGCAGCGCCGCGATTCAGGACCTCGACCGCGAGACCGGCGAGGTCACGGTCGCGCTCGGCGGTGCCTGCTCGGGCTGTGGGATCTCGCCGATGACGATCCAGGCGATCAAGAGCCGGATGGTCAAGGAGATCCCCGAGATCGAGCAGGTCAACGCCTCGACCGGGATGGACGGCGGCGGCGCGGGCGACGCCGGCTTCGGCGGCGGCGGGATGAGTCCATCCTTCCCCGGCGAGGGCGGCGGTGACGACGACGAAGGACCCGAAGCCCCGTTCTGAGACCGCCGAGCGCGTTCCCCGATTCGCCATCGATCGTTTTTCACGGCACGACGGAGAGCGTCGCAACCCGGCCGAGTCAGTCGTCCGCGCCTTCGCGCCGAGGGTCGACGTCGAGCCCGAACTCGTTGGCCTGGGTTCGCCAGAACTCCTCGTAGTTCTCCTCGCGTTCGTCGACCGTGCTACGACCGTCGTTGACACGATCGAGCTTGAGATCGACCTCTTCGAGCAGTCGATCGCCGATGTCGTCGGCGATGACGCCGTCGCGCATCGCGTCCTGGATCGCGCCCTTCTCGCGTTGGAGCAGTCGGCGTTCGCCGACCAGCAGCTCCTCGCGCCGGAGTTCGGGGTTCTCCCGCATCAGCTGTGAGATCGCCTCGTGGAGGTCGTCCTGCTCGCGCTCGTACTCCGCGGTGAAGTCCTCGTAGACGTTGCCCGGGATGTCCCCACGCCGGTGGAGGTTTTTGGCGGCTTCGAGCGCAGCGTCGGTCGCCCGTTCGCGGCCGCTGAGGAGTTCGTAGAGGCGTTCGTCGTCCGACTGGGTGACGATACCGAGCCGATCGAGCAGTCCCGCCATCGAGAGTCCCTGGACCACGAGGCTGAACGCGGCGACCCCGAACACCATCGCCTTCAGCTTAGTCACCAGCGGTCCCCCGAGGCCGGACGCATCCAGCCCCAGTGCGAGCGCGATCGGGATCGAGCCGTGGAGGCCGCCCCAGAGCATCACGTGCTGGTAGTTCAGGGGGACCTTCCGGTCGGTGACCTGGTTCGCGATCGCGGTGAGCGGGTAGACCGCCACGGCGCGCGCGGCCAGGACGAGCGGGATCGCGATCAGGATCGGACCCGCGTACTGGACGAGGTTCCGAACCGGCGTGGTCGCGCCGATCGCGACGAAAATGAACGTGTTGGTGATGAACGCAGCCGTTTCGAGCGTGTTGAACACCGAGAGCTTGGTCTGGGGACTCATCGCGTGCTCCGCGCCACGGTTGCCGATGAGCAGCCCCGCAACGACCGTCGCGATCACGCCCGAGACGTGGAAGTAGTGTTCGGCCAGCAGAAAGCTTCCGTAGGTCAAGATGAGGGTGAGCACGATCTCGGTCATGTGCTCGTCCAGGTTGACCATCACGCGGTAGACGGCGTAGCCGGCGACGAGCCCGACGACGAGTCCACCACCGCTCGAGATCGCGATGTCGAGCACGGTCGACCCGATCCGAGAGGGTGTCAACAGCTCCGCAGCCGGCGTGCCGGACTGCTGTGCTTCCTCGGCGAGCGCGAGCAGCGCGGTGAAGATCACGACGCCGACCCCGTCGTTCAGCAGGCTCTCACCCTCGACCAGCGTGGAGAGCCGCTCGGGCGCGCCGAGCTCCTTGAACAGCGCGAGCACGCTCACCGGATCGGTCGGCAGGATCATCGCAGCGAACAACAGCGAGATCAACAGCGGGAACCCGAACGCGAGCTGGCCGACGAACCCGAGCGCGAGCACCGAAACCACGAGGCCGGGAACGGCCATCGCGAGGATCGGGACGAGGTTCGCTCGGAACGAGTTGATATCGGTCGTCGCCGCCCCCTCGAACAGCAGCGGCGGCAGGAGCGCCAGCAGAATGAGATCGTGTGAGAGCTCGAAGGGGAACAGATCGATCCCGGTCACGGTCTGAATCACGGAGATCCCAAAGCCCGCGATCAGGAGCGCGATGGTGTAGGGAAACCGACCGACCTTCGCGACGAAGATGCCGACACCGGCGGCGATCATGAACACGATAAGCAGGTCGATCTCGGTCGTCGCGACCGTCTGTGCCAACATGGCCACGGATACTCCACATAGAATGTTAAGCGCCGTGTTTGCGGGTGCCACGTCGGTCCCGATCGAGAGAACGAACGGAGCCATCGGTGTGCTGACACCGCTCTCGTTCATCCGATGGCGACGCGCGAACGGCGTGTATTTATGCGCGGGGACGGCGACGGGTATGTATGAGCGATCGCGCGTCGAACCGGAACGTCCTGTTCGTCGTCATGGACACGGTCCGGAAGGACCACCTCTCCTGCTATGGCTACGACCGCGAGACAACGCCCGGACTCGAACGGTTCGCCGAGGAGGCCGCCGTCTTCGAGCAGGCAGTCGCGCCAGCGCCGTGGACGCTTCCCGTCCACGCCTCGATGTTCACGGGACTGTATCCCGGCGATCACGGCGCGACCCAAGAAAACCCGTATCTCGAAGACGCCACGACCCTCGCCGAGTCGCTTTCGGCCACCCACACGAGCTCGTGTTACTCCTCGAACGCGTGGATCACCCCCTACACCCACCTCACCGACGGGTTCGATCGTCAAGACAACTTCTTCGAAGTGATGCCCGGCGAGTTCCTCTCGGGGCCGCTCGCGCGGGCGTGGAAGACGATGAACGACAGCGAGCGCCTCCGGCAGGTCGCGGACTGGCTCGTCGGCGTCGGCAACGCGATCCACGAACACCTCGCGAGCGGCGGCGGCGCGGACTCGAAGACGCCCGCAGTGATCGATCAGACGATCGAGTTCATCGACGGGACCGACGAGCCGTACTTTTCGTTCGTCAATCTGATGGACGCCCACCTCCCCTACCACCCGCCCGACGAACACCGAGAAAAATTCGCCCCCGGTGTCGACTCCACCGCTGTCTGCCAGAACTCGAAGGAGTACAACGCCGGCGCGCGCGACATCGACGACGACGAGTGGGAGGCAATCGGTGGACTGTACGACGCCGAGATCCACCACGTCGACGACCAGCTCCACAGGTTATTCTCGTGGATGCGGGCGAACGGCGAGTGGGAGGACACTCTCGTAGTGGTCTGTGCCGATCACGGCGAACTCCACGGCGAACACGACCTCTACGGCCACGAGTTCGGCGTGTACGACCCGATCGTGAACGTCCCGCTCATGGTCAAACATCCCGACCTCGATCCGGGCCGGTACGACGAGCAGGTCGAACTCATCGACCTGTACCACACCGTGCTCGATCACGCCGGGGCGGAGGGGGAGGGCGTGCCGCTCGATCCCGAGCGGTCGCTGCTCGGTGAGGGGTTCCGCGACGAGCCGAACGCGTTCGTGGAGTACTACCGCCCGGTGGTCGAGCTCAACCAACTGGAGGGGAAAGCGAGCGACGCGGGGATCGACCTCCCGAAGAACTCGCGGTTTTACTCCCGGATGCGGGCGGCTCGCCGGCCTGCGGGCAAGTACATCCACAACGAGCGGATCGCGGACGAGGCCTACCGGCTCGACGAGGACCCCGGCGAGACCGAGAACGTCCGCGATACCGACGACCCCGTGATCGAAGACCTCGAAACCGCCCTCAGTGAGTTCGAGACCGACCGCGAGGCGTGGACCGATGTCGAGGACGACGCGGTGCTCTCGGGGATGGGCGACGACGCGAAGCAGCGCCTCGAAGATTTGGGATATATCGAGTGATCGAAGCGATCGGGGCGAGCGGGACTACCGCTCGGCGGTTTCCCAGGCTCGAACCAGCCCAGCGAGTGTTTGGCTTACCGGCACAGGACTACTGGCGCGGTCAACGACGGCCCCGCTGATCGCGTCGATCTCGGTCCGCCGGCCCGCACGCACGTCCTGCAGCATCGAGGAGGAGTTCGCGGCAGTGGCCCCGACGACCGCGTCGAGCGCCGCGGCGGCTTCGCCGTCCCCGAGATCGATCCCCTGCTCGCGCGCGACACGAGCGGTCTCACGGGCAGCCTCGCAGGCGATTCCGTGGAGTGGATCGGCGGCGAGCGCACCGTTTTCGACCCGTGCGAGCGCGGTCGTGGGGTTGATACCCGCGTTGACCGCGAGCTTCTTCCAGAGCCGGCGGGGCATGTCGTCGGCGACGGTGGTCTCGATCCCCGCCGCTCGGAGCGCGCGGCCGACCCGCTCGGCCCGTGCCGAGCGACCGCCGTCGGGTGTGCCGAGCGCGACCTCGCCGATCCCGGTACAGTCGATGCGGCCCGGTTCGACGAATCGCGCGCCGTAGGTGCAGGTTCCCGCGAGAACGCCGTCGAGATGCGTGGCGAGGGCTTCCTCGTTGCCGAGACCGTTCTGGAGCGAGCAGACGGTGTCGAGGTCACAGTCGGCGAGCGCGCGGGCAGCATCGTCGGTGTCGAACGCCTTGACCGTCACCAGCGCGAGGTCGGCAGCAGGAGGTGGATCAGTACGTGCGGCCGGACGGACGGTGAAATCGAACGCACCGCCGACGTGGAGGCCAGAATCGCGGACTGCCCGGATGTGAGGATCGCGTCCGACGAGAGTTACGCGGTGCTCGCGGGCGCACAGGCCGCCGACGAGGCTGCCGAGGCTGCCGGCACCGAAGACGACGATCTCCATTCGATGGAGCTAATCCTCGGTCCAGTAATAGATGTCTTCCTTCGGTGCGCCGCAGGACGGGCATTCCTCGGGGATGTCGTCGATCTTGCCGACCTCGCCACACTCCCAACATCGCCACATGAGGTCCATCTCGCCCGCGCCTGGCGTGGCACCTCGGGAGTGTTCGGTTTCGAGCGGGACGATACCCTCCTCCGCCGTCACGTAAAACCCGTCGTCGTCGAACCCGCGGATCGTTCCCAACTCCTCGCCGTGCTCGTCGTACACCGTCTGCTCGAAGCGCAGCCGCCGGCCGTCGGACGCTCTGACGTGTTCTTCACCCATGTCACTCATGCCCATAGACTTGGGCAGCAGCGGTAATAAACACTTGCGCTGGTTGTACCGACGGCTCGAAAGAACGAGTCCGCCCCGGGTGTCAGGGGGTTCGGCAGTGCTGTGCGGTTGCGGGGTGGTGCGGGCCTGGCGGATGAAGGGCGAGGGAGCGGAGCGACCGAGGGCTTCTCTACGGTGCGGTTGCGGTTTGCGGTCAGCGGTGGCAGTGCGGAAAGCGCCAGCAGTTCTACCGCGAGTGAGCGCGGAGCGCGAACAAGCGGGTGTTTTTCATGAACGTTTTTGCGAGGGGTTGAGCGCGAGCGAACGAAGTGAGCGAGCGCGAACCCCCGAAGTAAAAAGGTTCGTTTACATGAAATCGGCAATCCCGCTCTGCTTGTTCTTATCATTTTCGAAAACACTCTCCAAGGTTCGATCGAGCACTTCGAGGCGCTGTTTGGTGTAGTCGCGAGTACCGTACTCTTCGGCGACCCGAGTGGCGGTGTCGATGTACTTCTTCACCGATCCCTCGTGGACAGTCAAGTTCACGCCGCCGCCGCACTCCCGGCACTCGCCCGTGAGCGGCATCCGGCGGTACTTGGTACCGCAGTCGAGACACCGGGTCTCCTGGCGCGAGAACGCTCTGAGATTGCCGATGAGGTCGGGGAGGAAGTGGTACTCGATGATGCGCTCGGCGACGTCGGTCTCATCGACGGCGCGGAGCTTTCTGGCGAGTTCGAGCTGGGCGTCCATCTTCTCGGTCATCGCGCCCAGGGTCTTGTACGCCGACAGCGACGGCCCGAGCGCGAGGTTCGAGGTGTCGTGGGTGTGGCGAAAGCCAGTGTACTCCGTGTCGGTGCCGATACTTTCCTCGGCGATCTCGATGTCGACGCTTCCGGGATCCGCCATCTCGAGGGTCGACTCGTAGAACTCGCGGGGGTAGCGCTCGACCACGTCCATGTTGTGCGCCTCGTCGTCGATTTCGGCGGGATCGATCCGTGAGGACATCACCAGCGGCGCGTCCATCCGCCCACCCCGCTTGTCGGGCAGGTACTCCTTCGAGAAGTTCAACAGCCCGTCCATCAACAGCATGACACAATCCTCGTCGCCGTCACAATTGCGTCGCTTCGAGGCGTGAAAGTACGGATGAGCGTAGCCAACGGCGGCGCTCGTGAAGCCGACGACCCGCCCAACGACCGCCGCCGAGGTGTGGGGGGCCATCCCGAAAACGAGTTCGCCCACGAGGTCGTCGCGATCGTCGAAGTCGTAGAAAGTATCGAGGCCGTAGTATTTCTCCAAGAGGTCGTCGACGAAATCCGCCGTTCGGAGGAGATGCTCGGCCGCACCGTTCGAGAGCACGACGTCCTGAACCCGGAGTTCGACCAGCTGGTCGGCATGATGGAGCGGCTGGCCGTCGATGTCTTCGTGGTAGCCGAGCTCGCGGAACTGATCGACCGAGACGTCGAGTTCGGCAGGACGGACGCTCGTCACCGGAAGGTCGGTCATGTCGTACCTGACTGTGCCGTCCTTGAACGACGAAACGCCGTGTTTCGCGCGCAGGACGCCCTTCTCCATCGGTTCGGGCGTTTTGAGCTTCGAGGTCAACCCCTTCACGCCTTTCACCATGTCGAAGGCGCTCTCGCGCTCACCGACCGCGTCGAGCGCGTCGTGGAACTCCTCGCGGATGTCGACCGTGCGCCACTCGGTCGGGGTTGCCTCACTGCCGCAGCGCGGGCACTCGGCCCGCCCCGACTCGTCGGGTTCGACCGCGATCTCGCAGTCGCGACACTCGTAGCGCGGCTCGGTGACGCCGCCGCAGTCGGGGCATCTGGTCTCGTAGCTCTGCTCGCCGCAGTCGACGCACTCACGCCGGCCGACCTGCACCGGGACGACACCGCGCTCCCCGACGTCGTCGTGGACGTACTCGGCCGCTTTGCTCACGTCGCGCTGGTTGCCGCCGGCCTCGCCGATCGGAAACAGGGTGTGGACCGCGGGCGAGAGTTCGCGCTGCTCGGATTTTTCCGGCCGCCCCATCCGGCCACCGATCCGGGTGGGGGCGCGTTCGCGGAGCGCGAACGGTGCGACCTCGCGGGCGGCCTTCATCGCGTTCGACCACGCGCGCGCCCCCTCGGAGAGAGCGTCCCACGTCCGATCACAGTTCTCGTCGAATCCGAGGGATCGGACGAGCGCCTGGTACTCGGCGACGCGGAGTGCGTCGGCGGCCTGATTGTGCGGAACGAGTAGGTCTTCGAGCGCGTCACGGACTTCGGGCGCGGGTTCGAGCGCCAGCTCGCCGTCGACGAGTTCTCCCGCCGCGACCGCATCGGCGAGCGTTGTGAACTGCTCGACCGAGATGTCGTGCCAGCAGTAGGTGTACTCGGGGTGGAGCGGGGCGTCGAACTCGATCGCCCACTCGATCGCTTCTTCAGAGGAGGGGTGTTCGAGGTCGACCCGCGTCGAGTCCGCGAGCGCTTGGACGTTCGCGTCGGTCGCGTCGAACTCCTGGATCCACCAGTCGTGGGTGTAGGAGGCGGGTGCGAGCGGGTGATTGTTCTCGACGAACTCCCCGTAGTTGACGAGGTACTCGCCGAGATCGAGGATGGCCTCGACCCCGTTTCTGAGTTCGAGCGCGGTCTCGGGGTCGTCGATCCGGCGGACGTCGCCGTTCGCCAGTCTGACGGTGGGCCCCTCGATCGAGTCGACGGGGACGACGCCGGCGGCCTTGCCTGGCCGTTCGGTCTTCAACTGGGTGCCGGTCGCGAGGAAGTCGTCGACGAGATGCATCGTCGCCGGATGGACGCCCGCGGTCGCGAAGCCGTGGTTGCGCGCGCGGCCGTACCGCAGCCGGAACCCGCCGGCCTCGCTCGGGTGGCCGAACACCGGCCGGCCGGCGATCAGGTCCCGGAGGAACTTCGTCGAGGGCTCGGGCCTGAGCGGACCGTCGGGTTCTGAATCCTCGTCGGCAGCCGACTCCGGTTCGTCGTCGGTTTCGTCGCCGTCGTCGACTTCGTCGGGGTCTTCGGTAGCGTCGGCGTCGCCGTCGTCGGTCTTTCCGACAGTGCCGGCGATCAGGTCGTCGAGCCACGGCCAGTCCACCTCGTCGAGATCGGTCGTGTAGCGCTCGATCTTCGGGGCCTTCTGGGCGATCCCTTCAGCGAGCACGAGACACATCCCGCCGCGTGGGTTGTTCGTCCCCACCCGTTCGAGGTCGCGAAAGCCCGAGACCTCTTCCTGGCCGGTGGCCTCGCCGTCGAGCATCACCGGCGAGTTCCGGGCGATGAACTTCGTCTCGGCGTCTTTCGGGGAGTACTGGAGGCCAGTTTCGGAGCCGTAGAGGTCGACCTCCTCGGCGTAGCGTTCGACTTCCTCCTCACGGGCCTCGTATTCGGCGAGACCGAGCAGTGCGCGGGTGTAGTCCGCGACGAGTACAGAGAGCGCCTGAGCGGTCCCACCGGCCGAGCGGATCGGTCCGGCGTAGAACACCCGGACGAACTCCGAGCCGTCGGGATTTGCGGCGAGTTCGACCCGATCGATACCCTCGATCGGGGCGGCGACCACGCCCTCGGTGAGGAGCGCGACTGCGGTCCGGACCGCACCCTCGATCTTGCCGGCGTCGGTCTCGTAATCGCCGACGCGGCCCTCAGCGAAGTCCGTGGCGAGTTCGAGGGCGGCCTCCTCCCGGCTCATCTCGCCTTCGAGTTCACGCACCCGATCGGCGACGCCCTCGATCCCGAGGATGTTCTCCACGCGGTCGGCCATGTCCTTCAACGTATCGACGAACGCATCGAACTGATCCGCAGACACGAGAGCTTGCATCGCTTCGAGATGATNGATCGAGATCAGTCGTCTCGTCGTGCTCGCGTTCGAGGTGGGCGTCGAACTCCCGGAGGTATATTTCGCCGGCGAACACCGTTCCAGCGTTCAGGTGGCCCGCGATCGTCGAGCCGTCCTCGCGCGAGCAGACTGCATGAGTGTGGGCGAAACGATCACCCGAGAGCCACGAGACGTTACCGACGCAGGCCGCGACTTCGAGCGGTTCGTCGAACTCGATCGCGTCGTACTCTTTCACGTCTTGGTCGTAGAAGTAGAGTTCGGCGTCCTGCACTGCGCCGAGCCCGAAGAAAAAGCCCGCATCGACGCCAGCATCGGCAGCGAGCGCCTCGATCTCCGCGCGCCAGTCCGCGCCGTGATCCAGCCCAGCGACGAACTCGCGACCCCCGTCGAGTTCCCGGTAGTCCATATCCATGCGGTCGCGCGGCGGCGGCAAAAACCTTGACCTCGGAGGAGCCGTGGCAACGATCGATCAGCCAGCCGAGGAACTATTGTATCACGGTCGTGATCTCGATTGCGTATGGTCGATCTCGTCGTCGTCGGAGTCGGTCTCTTCGCCTCGGTGGTCGGACTCGGGGCGTGTCTCACGGGCTGGCGAAAGCGCAAACACCACCGTCTGATCACCGAAACACCGACGACCGACGTCCGGCACATCGACAGCGAAGGACCGGTCGAACTCACGGGCGAGATCGACGGAACCGCGGACGGAGATGGGTTCGTCTCTCCCATCGGACGAGCGGACGACACCGTCCTCGCCGCATGGGAAGTCGAGGAGTGGAACGAGAGCGGAGACCGCAGCAACTGGCGGACGGTTGGCTCGGGAATCGACTCGACGCCGTTTCGGCTCAGCGATGGGACCGATCAGGTTCGAGTAGCGATCGAAGATCGGGACGACGATGTGATCCGAGAGTGGGAGGAGTTCCCCGTCGTCGAGAACGTCGGTGTGGACGACGAACCGCCCGAGCATATCGAGACGTTCGAGCGCGAGCACGATCTCCCCGAGCAGTCCGGGTCGATCACCAACGTCGTCGACGTCGGCAAGGCCCACGGCGACCGTCGCTACTCGGAGCAAGCGCTCGGCCCGGGCGACGGGATCTACCTGCTCGGCCACGCACGAGCCGCCGAGGGCGCGACCACACCGCTCCATCCGGACGAGGCGGTCGTGACACCGGTCGACGACGGAACGTTCATCGTTTCCGACCTCGCCGAGGATGCGCTGACCGACCGACTCAGCACCAGCTACCGACTCTGGCTTGCCGGCGGCGCGATCGCGGTCCTTCTCGGTATCGGCGTGGTCGTCAGCGAGACGACACCGTTGTTGTAAGCAGTCGGATACCGGGGGTGTCACCCCTCCTGATTCCGTCCCGCACCATCCAACTCCGGCTCGAACAACTCCTCAATTCGGCAATCGAAGTGAGCGGCGAGCTTGAACGCCAGTTCGATCGAGGGGTCGTACCGGTCGCGTTCGATGGCGTTGATCGTCTGTCGGGTGACGTCGACCGCCGCCGCGAGATCGGCCTGGCTCGACCCGTCCGTTTCCCGCCGCTGGCGGAGGTCGTTTTTCATCCGCGATACCGGAGGATGGCGTAGATACTGCCCCACAGCAGGTAAAGCCCACTGAATGCGGAGATAGCGCCCCAGAGGAACGGCGAGATGGCGTAGTGCCTGGTCGCATCGAACAGGTACAGACCGATCACCACCGGGAGGCCGACCATCGCGACCAGCGTCACGAGCGCGCCGCTGGCGCGTTCGTGAAGCCGTTGCTGGCGTTCGTCCGCCAGTCTGACCGGGCTTGCGAACCGCAGATACAGCAGTGCCGCGACCCCGGAGAGGCCAGTGGCCGAGTACACGACGAGCCCCACGACGTGCCGGTCGAGGGCCATGCCAACGAAGAGACTCAGAACCCCCACTGCGAACACCGCGACGACGATTCGATTGTACCGCTGTCCCCTCTGGATCGGTGGTGTCTCTGTCATGGTCGTTGCGTAAAGCGGAGTTCCGTAAAGCTCGCCATACAGTAAAGCGTGCTTTACATATCTGCATGAAGCTGTCGCTAAGAACGGTACGGACGGTACAAATCAACGAAAGGCAGGATGGTTCGGTGAACCGACAGGTGGCGAGAAGTTCGCTGCGTTAGGGCGTCGGCGGGTCGTCGTAGGCGTCGTGATCGGTGTAGAAGTTCAGCATCGCGTATTTGAGTTTCCCGGGGGCAACGTCGACGAGTTCGGCGCGCTCCTCGTCCGGGAACGTCCCGCGCACGCTGTACTTCCCCATCTCCTCGTGGCCGCGCTGGGTGTAGCGCGCATCGAGCAGTGCGCGGACGCCGATCTCCTCGGGCGAGCGCAGCACCCGGCCGAGTGCCTGACGCGTCTTCCGGATCGTGGGGATCTCGACGGCATACTCCCAGCCCGAGCTGTCCTCGAACGCGGCGTCGTAGGCGTCCTCGACCGCTTCGAGTCGGTCGTCGAGATGCGGGTAGGGCACCCCGACCACGAGGACCGTATGGGCGTCGTCGCCGTCGAAGCTCACACCCTCAGTGAGCGTGCCCCACAGCGAGGTAAAGAGCGCGCCGTTGCCGTCCGCCGCGAACCGCTCGCGGAGCGATTCGACCGACTCGCCTGGTTCGTCGAGATACGTCGACGCTGCGGTTCCGGCAGCGATTCGATCGTGATACCGCTCGGCCTCGGCGTAGCTCGGGAAAAAGAGGAGCGTGTTGCCAGGCGTGAAGCGAATGGCGTCATCCACCGTGCCGGCGACCGACTCCTGGACCCCGGGATCGTCGCGCTCGCTCGCGAACAGCGCTGGCGTATCGACCGCGAACGTCCGGCGGTTGGCTTCAGGAAACGTGAGCCCGTACGCCATCGTTACCGGGTCGTCGAGGCCGAGCACGTCTTCGAGGACCCCGAACGGACGGAGCGTCGCGCTCATCAGCACGCTCGCGTGGAGGCTCGAAAAGAGCGGTTCGGTCACGTCACGCGGGATCGACGCGAACGATTCCGCACGGCCGTAGACGCCATCGGGCCCCTCGCGCACCGACACCACGGGATGCCGCCCTCCAGAGGCACCGTCGGACTGACTTCGCTCGCCCGACGAGGATCGCGCGCCCTCGGCGCGCTCACTCCCGTCGGCGAGCCACGACTCGACGAACCGCAGGGTTTGGAGTGTCTGGCACTCCTTTCGGACCTGGGTCTCGCCGTTGCGGTACGCCCGGTCGTACTCCCGGTCGAGCGCCGCCCCGAGCGCGAGTCCGGCCTCCACGTCGCTTTCGATCCCCTGGCCGGTGTAGGCGTCGAGAAAGGCGAGCGTGAGATCGTCGCGGCCCTCGGAGTTGGCGATCGCGAGGTCCTCCCAGTCCTCGCCGACGCGTTCCGCACCGCCAAAGCCTAGTTTCTCGTCGTAGGTCGCGACGAGCGCGCGCCGGAACGCCTCGACGACGTTTTTCGCCTGGTCCGCTCGCGGATCGCCCGCGTCGTCAAGCTCGGCGAGCGCGGAATCGAGCGTGGTCTCGGTCAGCGTACGAGTAGCGTGTTCGCGTGCCGCGCTCTCGACGTTGTGGGCCTCGTCGAACACGGTGATGACGTCCTCGGGATCGCGGCCGAGCCACCGGAAGAACTGTTCGCGGATCGCGGGATCGAGCAGGTGGTGGTAGTTACAGACCACGAGATCCATCGCCTCCATCCCCTCCTTGAGGAGTTCGTACCCACAGAGATCCTCCTGCTCGGCGTACTCGTAGATCTCCTCCGGAGTGCGGACGTCACTCCCGAGCCACGCGTAGAAGGCGTCGGTGTCGGCGGTGAGGTTGTTGTAGTAGTGCTCGCAGATCGACTCCCCCTGGAGATCGTCGACCTCGCTCTCGACGTGCTCCAGTTCGTCCATCACCGTGCTTCGCGCCTCGGTGGCGTCGCCGTCGCCCGACTGGCTCGCCGCGAGGAGGTCGTCCTCGCGGGCTTCGAGCTCCGCGAGATCTTCCTCGGCGTCGACGAGCTCTTTCGTGCTGTCCCGGAGCACCTGGCACTCCTCGTAGTCGACGTCGATGTGACACATCGCGGCCTTGCCCTTGAACACCGCGGCCTTGAGGGGTTCGTGGTCGTTGATCGCGCGGGCGTCGGCGACGAACTGGCGCATCTGCTGGTGGACGTTGGTGGTGATGACCACCGTCTTGTCGTGCTCGCGGGCGAATTCGAGGGCAGGCACGAGCGCCGAGAGGGTTTTGCCGGTTCCGCAGGCCCCCTCGAAGAGGACGTCGCGTTCGTCGCCGAGCGCGTCGTGGATGCGTTCGATCGCCGCGTCCTGGTTCTCGTAGGGGGACTCGTACGGGAAGAATCGCAGCGAGGGAGACGAGTCGGCGGCCACAGTAGTCGGTTTTCCGGCGCGTTCGGACAAAAGGGTTCGTGTGGCGCGGCGGAAGTGGTCGGGTCGAACGGCGTTCGCGGTCCTCGATCAGACCTCGGGTTCGATATAGACCTTCCGCACCTGGGGTTGGGTCTCCATCAGGGCGTTCTCGATCTCGGTGATGGAGTCGTCGATGGCCTCGGTTTCGAGGTTCGCGTCGAGCGCGACGTCAGCGGTCACGAGGAGCTGTTCGGGGCCGAAGTACACCGTTCGAAAGTCGACGATTTCGTCGACGCCGTCCCAGCCGACAATCAGTTCACGGAGCTTGCGCTCCTCGTCGGCCGGCAGACTCTCGCCGAGCAGGAGGCGCTTGTTCTCCCACGCGAGCGCGATCGCAAACCCCATCAGCATGAGTCCGATCAGGAGCGCGGCCACCGCGTCGTAGAGCGGATTGCCGGTTGTGCGCGAAAGGAACACCCCGAACAGCGCGATTCCCGCACCGGCCATGGCGATGGTGTCCTCGGTCAGCGCCGTCAGCGTGGTCACGTCGCTCGTCTTCCTGAACGCCTCGCGGTACCCGCTCCAGCCGTGTTCGTCGATCTGGCGAGTCATCTCGTCGTTGGCCTTCTTGAGCGCGTACCCCTCGAAGAGGATCGCGCCGATGAGCACCACGTAGTTGACCCAGACGCCGGGAAACGAGCCGATCACGGGGAGCGACGCCTGCCCCACCTCCGCGGCGTGGGGGTTCACGATGGCGTTGTAGCCGTGTTTCGCGCTCTCCCAGCCCGCGATCCCGAAGAGGAGGACGCTCACGAGGAAACTGTAGAAGAACTGTGCCTTGCCGTAGCCAAAGGGGTGGTCGCGGCTGGCCTCCTTGCCACCGTACCGGATCCCGATGAGGAGGAAGATCTGATTGCCCGTATCGGAGATCGAGTGGTAGGTTTCGGAAAGCATCGCCGCGCTCCCGGTGAGGAGAAAGCCGGCGAACTTGAGGATCGCGATCGCGCCGTTGGCGATCAGGGCAGCGATCACGACGGACCTGTTGCTTGCCATTGCACGGTCTGCACGCGCATCGCACAAAGGTTCTTTCGCAACGGACAGACGGGCGACGCGTTGGCCAGCCGCGTTATTCGGCGCAGAGATCGACGAAGTTCCGCAAAATCTGCAGCCCGGTCTCGCCGCTCTTCTCGGGGTGGAACTGCGTGCCGAACACGGTACCCGAGTCGTTGGCCACAACCGACGGGAAGTCGACGCCGTACTCCGTGCGGGCGACGACCGCGCTCTCGTCGTCGGGCTCGGCGTAGTAGGAGTGAACGAAGTAGGCGTACTCTCCATCGACGGAACCGCCGGCGGCGGTTCCGTCTGTCCGTGGCGTCTTCGACGCCACGCTATCCACCCCTTCGACGAGCGGGTGGTCGCGCTCGATCGCGAGCTCGTTCCAGCCCATGTGGGGGACTTTCAGATCGCCCTCGAACCGGACGTTCCGGCCGGGGATCAGATCGAGCCCCTCGACGTCGCCTTCACCCGCGCGTTCGGCCTCCTCACTCGTGGTGAGGAGCATCTGCATCCCGAGACAGATGCCGAACACCGGCGTCCCTGCGTCGGCAGCGTCGAGCAGTGCCTCCCGATAGGGGCCGGCGTTCTCGACGCCTTCCCGAAACGCGCCGACGCCCGGCAGCACGATCCCGTCCGCGGCCGCGAACGCGTCTGGATCGTCGGTGATCTCCACGTCGGCCCCCGCGCGTTCGAGGCCGCGGGTCGCGCTCCGGAGGTTGCCGAGGCCGTAGTCGACCACGACCACCGACGCCGTGGTCCGCTGGGTCTGCGTTTCGCTCATGTCGGCGCGTACCAAGGGACGGGCTAAGTCGCTTTCCGTCGCGGCGGCGTCGACGACCGGCTGCAACCATCGCCCGCAAGGACTATGATCCCGTCAACTGTTGATCCCTTTGTGGTTTACGAGACTGGAAACGCGACGATCGACGACGCGGTGGGGCGTGTTCTCGACGGCGAGCGCCTCGACCGGACGGACGGCGTGGCGCTGCTCGCCCAGCCGGTCGACGAACTCGCCGCCGCCGCCGACTTCGTTCGAGCGGAGTTCGGCGACGGCACGGTCGACGCGTGCTCGATCGTGAACGCGAAGGCGGGCGACTGCGCCGAAGACTGTGGCTTCTGCGCGCAGTCGACCCACTTCGACACCGGGATCGACACCTACGGCTTCCTCGACCCAGAGGAGGTCCTCGAAGCCGCCAACCGCGCCGAACGCGACGGCGCACAGCGCTTCGGGATCGTGGTGGCGGAGAAGGGCGTCTCGAAGGAACGCCGCCCCGAGGAGTGGGACGACGTGATTCGGGCCATCCGGCTCGTGCGCGACGAGACCGCGGTGGAGGTCGACGCCTCGCTCGGCCTCCTCACCGAGGAGGAGGCCGCGATCCTCGTCGAAGAGGGACTCAATCACTACAACCACAACATCGAGACCTCGCGCCGGTACTTCGACGAGATCGTGAATACTCACGACTTCGAGGATCGGCTGCACACCCTCCGGGTCGCCAAGGAGGCCGGGATGGACCTGTGTGCCGGCGTGATTCTCGGAATGGGCGAGACGTCCACGGATCGAGTCGAGGCCGCGATCGAGTTGCAGGAGATCGGGGTGTCCTCACTCCCGGTGAACGTCCTGAACCCCGTCGAAGGGACGCCGCTCGGCGACGCCGACCACGCCGACATCTCGACGGCGGAGCTGATCGAGACGATCGCGATTTACCGGCTGCTCCACCCCGAGGCGCGGGTCCGACTGACCGGTGGGCGCGAGGTCAACCTCAGAGAGGACGAGCAGCACCTCCCGTTCGAGGCGGGTGCGGACGGCGTGCTCACGGGCGACTATCTCACGACCGCTGGCCAGTCGCCAGGCGAAGACATCGAGACGATCGAGCGCGCCGGACTGGAGCCGAACATGGAAGCGAACGAGTTCGACCCCGCCGACGTGAAGGCTCGCGGACGGGACGATTCTCCGGTGGAGACCGCGGCGGGGACGGCCACGAGCAACGCGAGCGACGACTGACGATGGCACACGAACAGACAGACATGGACGACATCAGATTCGCGGTACTCGGAACAGGTGGTATCGGCCGACGAGCGCTCGAAGTATCCCAGGCCAAGCAGGGGCTGAAGCCCGTGGCGGCGTGTGACCGCCACGGCATCGCGGTCGATCACGATGGCCTCGACGTCGACGAACTCCTCGCTGCGACGGAAGGGAACGTTGCGAGCGCGGCCGACCGGCGGGAGGCCGCGGACGGGCGAGCGGCGACCGACGGGAGCCGCGAGCCGCAGACGGATGGCGGCGCGGCGGCGGTCAAGCAACACGGCGACCAGGCGGGCGTGGTCGCGTCGGCACAGGCCCGCCCCACCGAGACGCCGATCGCGGACACCATCGCGGAGAGCGACGCGATCGACGCGGTGTTGATCGCGCTCCCGAACCTCGAACACGACTTCATCCCAGAAGTTGCCTCGGAGTTCGCCGCGGCGGGCTACGAGGGCGTACTCGTAGACGTACTGAAGCGCTCGCGCGTGATCGGACTGCTCGACGAGCGCGCCGAGACCTTCGAGGAGTCGGGGATCACGTTCGTCTGCGGCGCGGGCGCGACACCTGGCTTTCTCACTGGTGCGGCGGCGCTCGCCGCCCAGTCGTTCGTCGAGGTCGAGTCGGTCGACATTCACTGGGGCGTCGGACTGAAATCGGGCTACGAAGACAATCGTGGCACAGTCCGCGAGGACATCGCCCACCTGCCTGGCTACGACATCGAGAGCGCGCGTGACCTCTCGGACGGCGAGATCGAGGCGATCGTCGACGAGCACGACGGCGTGATCGAGTTCGAGGACATGGAACACGCCGACGACGTCCTTCTGGAGCGCGCGGGAATCTGTGACGCCGAGAACGTGACTGTCGGCGGGGTGCTCGACGTGCGAAACGACGAGAAACCCACGACGACGACCGTCTCCGTGACTGGCAAAACGTTCGACGGCGAGCGTGCGACCAACACCTTCGAACTCGGCGACGAGACCAGCATGGCGGCGAACGTCAACGGCCCTGCGCTCGGCTACCTGAAGGCGGGCGTGCGGCGCAACCGGGCGGGCGAGTACGGCGTGTTCGGTCCCGCCGACCTGATGCCAGGGTTCTGATGGCCGAGCAGGACGCGAGCGCCGCGAGCCGGACGGAGACCGTCGAGGACCACCACCAGGATTCGGGACACGGTTTCGCCCTCCGAGAGCGCCTCGACGCGCGCGAGCAGCGTGGCTTGCGGCGAGAGCTCACGCCGACCGAGCGGGTCGCGGCGCGGAGTCGCGTGGCCGCCGATCCGAGCGGCGATCCACCGGAGTTCGAGGGCGACGAACAGGTGATCCTCGCGTCGAACAACTACCTCGGGCTGGCCGACGACGAGCGTGTGCAGCGCGCTGCTGCCAACGCGGCCAGAAAAGTGGGAACTGGCGCTGGCGCGAGCCGACTCGTCACCGGCGATACACCGATCCATCGCGCGCTCGAACGCGACATCGCCGCCACCAAAGAGACCGAGCGCGCGCTGGTCTTCTCGTCGGGCTACGCCGCCAACGTGGGGACGATCGCCGCGCTCGCGCCCGACGTGATCTTCTCCGACGAGCTGAACCACGCGAGCATCGTGGACGGCTGTCGGCTCGCGCGTGCGGAGACGGTGATCTACGATCACGCCGACGCCAACGCGCTCGCCGCGGCGATGGCCGAGCGAGACGAGCAGGCAGAGGAAGACGAGTCGTGGCTGGTGGTGACCGATTCGGTGTTCAGCATGGACGGTGACGTCGCCCCGCTCGCGGCGGTCTGTGACGCCGCCGAGCGCCACGGCGCGTGGGTGATGGTCGACGAGGCCCACGCCACTGGGCTCTACGCCGACGGTGCGGGGATCGTCGGGCGCGAGGGGCTCGGCGACCGAGTGCAGGTTCAGATGGGGACGCTCTCGAAGGCGCTCGCGAGCCAGGGCGGGTACGTCGCCGGGAGCGAGGCGCTGATCGAACACCTCGCGAACGCCGCGCGCTCGTTCGTGTTCTCGACCGGCCTCGCACCACCGGCGGCGGGCGCGGCGCGCGAGGCGCTCGCGATCGCCCGCGAGGATGAGCGTCGCGAACGGCTCTGGACGGTCGTCGAACGACTCCGCGACGGACTCGACGGGATGGGGTATCGCGTGCTCGGCGAGACCCAGATCCTGCCGGTGGTCGTCGGTGACCGGGGCGAAGCGGTGGCACTCGGGGAGGAACTCGCCGAGCGCGGGATCGTCGCGCCCGCGATCCGCCCGCCGACGGTGCCCGAGGGAACCAGTCGAATCCGCGTCGCGCCGATGGCAACCCACACCGATGCCGAGATCGAGCGCTGCCTGACGGCGTTCCGCGCGGCGGGGCACGCCGCTGGAGTCCTGGATGAGTGAGACGTCCACGAGGGAGACATTCGCGGTCGTCGGGACCGATACGGGCGTGGGGAAGACGATCGTGACCAGCGGGCTCGTCGGCTGGCTCCGTGAAGAAGGTGTAGCTGCGCGCGCGGTCAAGCCGGTCCAGACCGGCTATCCGCCGGACGACGATACGGAGTTCGTCGCCGAAGCGTGCGGGACCGACGACGCCGCGATCTGCATCGAACGACTCGAACCGCCACTCGCGCCGCGCGTTGCCGCCGAGCAAGTGGGGGCGGAGCTTTCGTACGCTGCGATCCGCGAGGGCTGCGAGCGAGCGCTCGCCGCGAGCGAGGTCGGGGTTCTCGAAGGCGTCGGGGGCGTACGAGTGCCNGATCGATCACCTCCCGACCGTCGGCGAGCGGCACTCGTACGCCCCCGACGCCTTCGAGAACCCCGACCTCGCTCGCGGCGCGCGGCGTCGAGACCCACGCCGTCGTCCTGAACGAGTACGCCGGCGAGACGATCGCCGAGCGAACGAACCAGGCCGAACTCGAATGCATGACTGGCGTGCCGGTTCACACACTGCCGTCGTTCGATCTCGCCACCCCTAAAGACGCCGTCAGCGGGGTTCGCGAGGGACTCCCCGCGGACGTGTTTCCCGTGACTCGGTGAGTGGCCGGGTCAGAACCCGTCGAGACGCGACTGGCCGCTGCCGTCGTTCTCGGTCACGCCGGCGATCTCGGCGGCCGTCGCGATCGTCGACTCGAACGTTTCCTGCTGGCTCGCATCGTACAGCGTCGCCGCGGGGTGGACACAGATCAGGACGCGATGGGGTGTCCCGTCGAGGCGCGCGTCCTCGATGGTGCCCGCCTCCTTCGTGACCGCGGCGTCGCGTTCGAGAAGGTGTTCGGTGGGGACTTTCCCGAGCGTGACCACGAGTTCGGGATTCACACGACTGATCTCGCGTTCGAGATACCCCCGACAGTTCGCGAGCTCCCCTTTGTGGGGGTCGCGGTTCTCCGGCGGTCGACACCGGACACAGTTGGTGATCCGGACGGCCTCGCGTTCGAGGGCGTGTTCGCGGAGCGCGTCGTCGAGGACGGTTCCGCTCCGGCCGACGAACGGCTCGCCGCCGTCGTCCTCGTGTTCGCCCGGTGCCTCGCCCACGAACAGCAGGTCCGCGTCGTCGGGGCCCGTTCCGTTGACGATCCGGCTGCGCGACTCGCAGAGTTCGGGGCAGCGCTCGCACTCGACCACTGCCAGCCCGTCCATCTGGCCCGTATCGTCGCTCACACGCCGGGTTCGCCGGCGGTCGTCTTAACCGTCCGGCTTCCGGGCGATCGTCACGATAGAGGCCCACGATGAATGCGGTTGGCGCGTGGGAGCAGTGCGGGACCTTCGGTCCCGCAGGCCGTGCGAGCGGGCGCGAATCGCCCGCGAGCAGACGCCGAAGGCGCGACTCGCGTGCGAGGTCTGCACGAGCGAAGCGAGTGCAGGCTCGTCAGAGCTTTGCTCTGACGGTGGGTGACTGAACGAGCAGAGCGAACGGAGTGAGCGAAGCGAGTGAGGGAGTCGGCTGGGGAGGGTGTGGCCTGCGGTTCTCACTTGTATCGGGTTCGGTTCTGGTAGCGCTCTCCCAGAGAACGGTACCCACATCAGTTTGCCGTGTCGAAATCGCTCCCATCCATTGCCCGCCACGCGTCGGCAGCGCGGGCGGCCAGCCGGGCGACCCGCAGCGGCTCGGGCCGGCCGCCTTCCGGTGTGAACGCGCGGACGACATCGCCGGCCTCCTCGTCTGCCAGACCGACACTCCGGACGAACACCGTCTCGTCGTTCACCGACAGTCGACGACGCGGCGGCTGGGCGCGGTAGGTGTCGAGGCGTGATTCGAGCGCCTCCCCCGAAAACGCCTCGTGGAGCGCGGATTCGAGGCCGGAGCTCGTCTCGAACGAGATCGAGAGCACGGGACGGTCGACGGCAGCGTGGAGAGGTTGGAGAGCGAGGAGATTGTACCACGCGGGCGCGATGCCGGCGAAAAACAGGTAGGCGACGTCTGCGCGGTCGAGGCGATCGGCGAGAGCGACGACGGTCTCGGTGGCGTCGGTGCCGCCCACGGTACACGAGCCGAAGACGAACCCGTCAGCGACGCGGTCGGCTCGGACCACCGCGCCAGCGAGGGTGCTCCGTGCGGCGTCGGGGCGGAACGATTCGGCGACGCCGAGGGCGCGAACCCCGGTCTTCATCTACTCCTCTTTGATGTCCTGGAGTCGGTCGAGGAGTTTGTCGTTCGACTCGCCGAACTCGAAGCTCACCTCGCCGGTGTGGTCGTTCTCTTCGGTTTTGAGGTCGCCGTCCCCGTCCTCGTAGTCGGTGTCGTACTCCTGGTTCCCCTGCTCGGATTCATCGTAGCTCCCAAAGCCCATACACACCACTAAGGGAATCCCCACGGAAAAAACATTTGTAAGTGTATGAGAGCGTTGCCAGCACACTCAAGCCGCCGGCAGCCAAGGACGAATCATGGACGCGATCACCGTCACCGAGGGTGCCGAGACGTTCACCTGCAACGCATATCTCGTCGACGGCGAGCGGACTGTGCTGATCGACGCCGGGACGATGGACGGCGTCGTGGACGTGATCGCCGAGCACGTCGACGACCTCGACGCCGTGTACCTGACCCACCAGCACGGCGATCACGTCGGCGCGCTCGATGCCGTGCTCGATGAATTCGATCCCGAACTCCTGGCCTACGCCGACCACCCGCGGCGCACGGGCGCGCTCGACGACGGCGACGTGGTCGGGATCGGCGACGAGGAGTTCGCGGTGATCCATACACCCGGCCACGCCGACGACCACGTCGCGTTCGTCTCGGAATCGACGATCCTCTCGGGCGACGTCGTGGTCCACGACGACGGCGCGTTCGAGGGCGGGAGCTTCGGACGCACGGACATGGCGGGCCAGTCCCGCGAGGAGCTCATCGAGAGTATCGAGCGGATCCTGGATCGGCTCCCCGAGAGCGTCGAGCACATGTACGCCGGCCACGGCGGCGAGTTCCACGGCGACGTGCGCGACGTGATCGAGACCGCACTCTCTCGGGCGGAACGGCGCGAGCCGAAGTATCCGGAGTGATCGCACCGCGGACGAGATCCCGCAACCGCAGTCGCACCGTGAGGCGCGTCACGATGGCCGTGTCCTGGCTGGGCGGGACGGGCAATTGAAGCACTTAACACACCGCCCTGAGAAGAGGTGGCCATGAGTCAGGCAACGAAGGTCGTGGTGGGAACGGTCGGGGTCTCGGCACTGCTCGCGGTGGGCGTCATCCTCGCGCTCGCGCTCACGTAGCCGCCATGTTCGAGCAGCGGGCCCTCACGGACGAGCTCGCCTCCGTTCGGGACGAACACACGCCCGATGCGCTCGTCCTCGACTGTGAGCGCGATTTCGAGACGCTCGATCCCGCGGTCGCGGAGTCCCTCGGACCGCTCGTCGACGGACTCGATCCGCACAGCTACCCGGACGAGTGGCTCCCGCCGGACGCTCCCGACGCACTCGAACGCTACGCCGGCGACGCGTTCACGATCGGGATGCCCGGCGACGGCGGGATCGCGTGGACCACCCAGACGAGGCCGCCGACGATCCTCGTCAAACCCCGTCTCCGTGGCTCGCCCGACGCGTTCGTCGACTTCCTGCTCGCCGACGCGCTCGTCGAGGCGGGTCTCGGCCTCCCGGAGCACTTCCTCGGCTTTTTCGAGGCCTCGTATTCCGACCTCGCTGCCGCGACGCCGCTCGGCCCCGCAGACACCTACCAGCTCGCTGCCGCGCTCTACGACGCCTATTGCGGCCTCCACACCCGCGAGACCTTCACGGCGTGGCGCGACGATCACCCCTCGCTCCACGACGCGTGGGCCGACGCTGGCGAACGCCTCGAACCACGGCTTGCCGACCTCTCGAACGAGATCGCCACCGGTGACACGTCATTCGCGGCGGCCGCGGAACTCGCCTGCAGCGGGATCAAACACGACCTCGACCTCCCGACGCCGTTCGGCGCGCTCGACACCAAGGCCTATCGTGAGTACGGCTCGGAGTACGCGGTCGAGTGGACCACGAAGACCTTCGAGAAGCTCGACGAGTGACACGCCGCAGCGACCAGGCGCTCATATCGCGATGACCGGAATGGCTCACGCCGTGGTGATCGGGAGGTCGTGTTCGTCCATGAGCACCGCTTTCGCCGTCTCGAACTCCTCCTCGGCGAGCGGTGTCTGAGCACAGACGTTAACGTAGCGTTTCGCTTCCGTGCCGTACTCGTTGTAGTGAATGACGACGTGTGGCGCTCGGAACGGGCGTTTCGGCCGCGGGTCGATCGATTCGATGGCACGAACCGGGATCGTTCGCTCGTCCGTATAGCCACGAAACCACCGTCTGAAGAGTTTGCGGACCAGAAAGTAGCCATACACGACCACGAGGAATCCAGCCGCACCGGCGATTCCCAGCACTGCGAACCACTCGTTACCGAACATCACTGCATACAGAAACTGTCCGACGCTGCAGACACCCATCAATAGAACGAACCCGAAACGGAGCACTCCTCGGTCGTACCGCTGTCGGTGGGCGAGTTTGAGGTTCTCGTAGCGCCGCCCGAGCCGACCACCGAGGCCGAGAGATTCGAGGCGTACTTCACCGTGTTCCACCACACAGCGGCCGCCTTTCGTCCGAAACTCCCCCATCAATTCCAGCCACACGATCCGGGAACAAATGCCTTGAGGTGAGAGTCGTCCCCGCGCTGATCCGAGCGGTCGTCAGAACTCGCCTGCAACGGTGTAAAACACGCTCTCGCTACCAAGGCCTATCGCGAGTACGGCCCGGAGTACGCGATCGAGAGTCGAGCGGAACTGTAGCCGTTACTCTGCGCGCTTGACGAGCCGTTTCAGATCGAGGTGACCGGCTCCGTGGTAGGTTTCGCCGCCGGGCGCGCTGCCCGCGGTGTCCTGGATGAGCGATTCGACCTCTTCGACGCTGGCGTCGGGTCGCAGCGAGCGCACGAGCGCGGCCGCACCCGCGACCTGCGGAGCGGCCATCGAGGTGCCCGCTTTCCAGCCGTACCCCGGCTCCGTGTCGATGATTTCACTCGGCCTGTTAACAGGATCGTCCTCGTCGTCGTCCGGTCCGTCCTCGTAGGTCGTCTTCACGATGGTCGAGTAGACGAGGTCACGTTCCGCTTCGGGAATCCTGTCGAGTGCGTCGCGGTCGGCGTCGCCACCCGCGGCACTCACGTCGACGGCGTTCCCGTAGTTGGTGTAGAACGCCGGGGAATCCGTCGGATCCTCCAGTCGGTTGCCCGTGAGCCACTTCGCCTCGTTGTCGCTGTGTTTGCCGCCCCAGCCCATGCCGATGGGACCGGTCGCGGCGACGCCGAAGACGCCCTCGGCCTCCGTGGGGATGCTGAGGGTGTTCTCCGGAGACATGTTGAGTGAGTCGTTGCCCGCGGAGTTGACGATGACCGTTCCCTGTGAGCGGACGTACGCCGCGATCTGTTCGGCGATGCGCAACTCCTCCGTCAGGTATGGGTACTCGTCGACGTAGACGTACGGTGCGGGGATGCCGACACTGTAGTTGATGACGTCACAGTCCGCTTCGGCGGCTTTCATCCACGCGGCGTAGCCGTCGCCCTGTTTCCCTTCCTCGCCCGAGAACATCCGGTAGGAGACGATTTCAGTGTCCGGAGCCGTCCCGAGAACGCCGCCGTCGGGACCGTCGTTGCTGTTGGTTGCCGCGATGGTGCCGGCGACGTGCGTTCCGTGACTGCCCGCACCGTTGGGCCGCCAGTCGTACTCGTCCTGGGTGACGTTCTCGGAGAGTTCGTCGTTGACGACGTCCGCGAGATCGGGGTGGGCGTCGTAGACGCCGGAGTCGACGACAGCGACACGGGTGCCCGCACCGGTCGTCGTGTCGTGGATGGACTTGCCGCCACCCGGTTTGTCGGTCAGTTCGTTGCTGACGCCCTGTTCGCGCTTGTCCCACTGAAGCTCGCTGTTTTTCGGTGGGCCGTCGTGGTTGTGGCTCGATCCCTTGCCGTCAGTCGTCGGTCCGTCCCGGGATTTGACGGCACCTGTGCGGTCGTCTCCTCGATCGATAACGCGGTCGGCGACCGTCGTGCCGTTCACACGGTCTTGGTCGCCACGAGCAACGAGAACGTCGGCCTGCGAGAGATCGTGGATGATCTCGACATCATCAGGGATCGCCGAGCGATCGACGTCGCGGAGGTTGATGAAAAAGCGCGAATCCGAGGTGGTCGCCGTCGCGGTGCCTGCACCGAGCGTTGCAGCGCCGATCGCCGTGCCGGTCAGTCGGAGGAACGTTCGCCTGTTGTGCTGTGACATGGCAATATTCGGTTTATCCCCGAAATTGATAAGGATTGTTTTACACAATGTTATCCTTTGTCATGGCATGTCGGAATTTACTCACAGATCCAGTTCTCCGTCGGTCAGCAACAGTCCGTCCAGAGCGACGTGAATACCGCCGGGGCCGTCAGAACTCGCCGGTTACGTTGTCGTCCGGGTCGAGCGAGATCACGCCGTCGAACAGGTCGCGGTAGCCGTCGACGATACTCTCGTCGTGGACCTCCTCCGCGAGGTGGAAGAGTCCGACCGCGTCGTGTTCGTCGAGCAGATCGAGCAGGGCTTCGACCGCCTCGCGAGCACGATCTTCGTCGGCGTAGTACGCCATCTCGGTGATCGAGTCGACGCTGACCCGGCGCTTGCCGTCGGTCGTCGCGAGGAACTCGCGAGTGCTCTCGACGATCGCGTCGAGGTCGTCCGGCGAGGCGACGTAGTGGACGTCGTCGCCCGAGCGCCGCGAGTAGCCCCGTTCGACGCTGAGCGCGTCGAGGATGGTCGCCTTCGATCGATCGACCGCGTAGTGTTCGAGCTTCTGCTCGACCTCGCGCGCGGTGGTTCGGGTCGAGATCACGAGAAAGCGGTCGGTGTCGGTGCTCAGGAAGTCGGTATCGATCCGGTCGGTTTCGCCGGTGCTCGGATGACAGAGAAGGATTCCGGTTCCGGATGGAATGGTGTCCGGCGTGTCTTCGACGGTGAGCGCGTAATCCATGCGCCGAACCGGGACGGGAGTCGTCTTAATCCCTGCGACCCCGCGGCCCGCTCGGCCACTTCGAATGGGTGTCCGGGATCCGGTTCCCGCAAAACACGCCGGTTCAGTACACGCTGTCCGCGGTGGCCGCACCCACGACGCTGAAGATCGCTCCAACGGTGATCGCCCGGATCGTCACGCCGAAGCGCTCCATCGCCGGCAGGTCCGCGAGAAACGTCGCCGGCGCGCCGAACACGAGCGCGAGTATCGTGACCGATCCGAAGGCGACGCCCATCAACGAGACGAATCGGACCGGGATCCCCACCACATCGCGCTCACGCTCGGGGTCACGGTCGGCGTCGGCTCCGTAGAGCGCGCCGTAACCGATGGCGAACACGAGCGCGGCGGTGGCGAGTCCGTGGAGCCAGCCCATCTCGGTCGCGAGCGTCCAGACCTCCTCGGTGACCACGAACGGCCCGGCGAGCAGGAAGCCGCCGACGACCTGCTGGGCGATGTCCGCCACCTGGAACTGGGGTCGCCATCTCGGCATACCGATCGCTCGCAGCGGGGAAACAAGACGCCTGCGCTATCTCGCGGGCGAGGCGGACCTCGGACCCAGTTTCGACGATTGCGAGCGTCCTCCCGTTCCGGTCCATGAACGACCGCCGAACGATCGGCCCGTCGAACCGGTTTTCACGGTCGCCTCCCTCGTCCCGGTATGAGCGTCAGAGAAGAGTTCGACGCGTGGGCCGCCGAGGGCCGTGACCGCGGGATGGAGGAACGCCACTGGCACACCGCAAAGCACGTCCTCGCCCGCATCCCCGTCGAGGCCGGCGACCGAGTGCTCGATCTGGGCTGTGGCAGCGGCTACGCCGGGCGCGCACTCCGCGAGACCGCCGACGTGCGGAGCTACGGTCTCGACGGCGCACCCGAGATGGTCACAAACGCCGCCTCGTACACCGACGATCCCGTGGTCGGCTTCCTTGTCGGTGACTTCGAACACCTCCCCTTTGCCGACGACAGCCTCGATCACGCCGTCACGATGGAGGCGTTCTACTACGCGAACGATCCCCGCGCCGCACTCCGCGAACTCCGGCGCGTGCTCCGGCCGGGCGGCACCTTCTACTGTGCGGTGAACTACTTCGAAGAGAGCGTCCACACCGTCGGCTGGGAGGAGAACGTCGGCGTGGCGATGACTCGGTGGGAGATGGCCGAGTACCGCGACGCGTTCCGCGAGGCGGGCTTTCACGTCGCCAGCCAGGACACGATCCCCGACCGCGAGATCGAGATCCCGCCGGACGAGGAGTTCCCGACCGACGAGTTCGACACCCGCACGGCGATGGTCGAACGCTACCGGACCCACGGAACGCTGCTGACCGTCGGCGTCGTGCCCTGACATCTCGACGGGGACGGCCGCGATCGCGGCCCACGCGACGAGACGACTGTCTGCGATTTACGCGTACTGTTCGGGATCGTCCTCGAACGCTTCTTTGCACTCCGTGGCGTCGAAGTAGTACGTCTCGCCGTCGTGGTTCGTTCGCTCCGGTGCGTCGTCTCGATGCACGTCCGTTCCGCAGACCACGCATCGTGTCATCGTCGCACCTTCGGCCCGAACACGCCTAAATCCCAGTCCAGCAGTTGCAAGCGACGGGAGAACCACCCCTGTCTGCTGCCGACTCCGTCACTCCTCGTCGCCGACACCGACGATGAGGGTGTTCTCGACCAGCGTGCTGTACGCCCGCCGGAACCGCTCGGAGAGCGCCTGGTGAGAGATATCGAGTTCGGTGGCGAGATCGTCGAGGGTGATGTCCCGAGGCACTTCGTAGTGGCCATGCTCGAACGCCGCGACGAGGGTCTCGTGTTGGGGCTCGCTGAGCCCGAACCGACCGTGGCGATCCGCGTCCATCTCGTAGATGTTCCGGATGTCCATCGTGAGCCCCTCCGCCTCGCAGAACTCGTGGGTCGCCGACAGCGCCTCGCGCTCGGGGAACAGGATCCGGAACTCCCACCGGCCATCCGTCCCGAAGGCGTCGAGCACCGTCGCGTCCGACTCGACGAGGATCTGGACCACCACCTCGATCTGTGTGGTCCAGTCCATCCGGTAGAGCCGTTCCTCACCGAGATCGGAGAGGAGTTCGAGGTTCTCGATGCTCGAATCGTTCTCGAACGCCCGTTCCACGTCGTCCATGTGGTCGCTCGATACCCAGATGAACGGCATGACGCGTTCGTCGTCGTGGGCCACGACGCGTTCGACGTCGAGTTCCAGATCGGGCACCGCGACGAGTGTGTCGTAGAGAGCGAACTCGTCGGCCGGAATCTCGATGTTCGCGATAGTGCTCATTGGGAACCCATTCACCGCGTGTTTGCATATGCGTGTTGATCCGGCGGATCGCAAACCATTCTCGGTACCACCAGTATCGATCGGTCGACTACGCTGTCTCCGCGGCTCACATTCGTTCGCCGCTCCGATTCGAGGGCTTCCTCGCTGCGCTCAGTCGTCCTCGCTCGTCTCGACCGTCCCACCCGCTTGCTCCCACTCGGTCAGACTCCCCTCGTAGAATCCGAGATCCTCGAAGCCGAGATGCCGCAGGACGAGGTAGGTGTGACTGATCCGACGGGCGGTGTTGCAGTAGAGGATCACTCGGCGGTCGCGGGCGATACCGTGATCGTCGAGAATCTCCTCGATCGCCGCTCGCTCCTTGAGACCTCGCGTCTCGTCGTCGACGAACTCGCGCCAGTCGAGCTGGATCGCGCCGGGAATGTGACCTTCGTCGTACTCCCACGCCTCACGAGTGTCGACCAGCAGTCCATCGCCGTCGTCGACCGCTGCGGTGATCGCTTCACGATCGATCAGTACGGTGTCATCGGGTCGTTCGAGGGCGTACTCGACGGGCTCGGTCGTGGTCGGTTCGGTGATCGTCTCGTGGCCACGACCCCACGCACTGTAGTCCCCATCGAGGAGGTGGAGCTTGTCGCGGTCGTGGCCATAGCACTCGGCCGTGACGAGAAATCGGGCGGCGAACACGCCGTGGGTGTCGTCGTACGCCACGATCTCGTCGTCGCGCTCGATCCCCGCCTCGCCGAGGAGGTCGGCGAAGACCTCTTCGCCGGGCAGCATTCCCTCGTCGCCGTCGGGAGCCCGGAACGAATCGAAGGGGATGTTGACCGCACCGGGCACGTGGCCGATCCCCTCGAACTCCCACTCGTCGCGCACGTCGACGATCCGCACGTCCTCGCACTCGTCGAGCCACTCGGCGGATACCACGACATCGGACATGGCTTTGCTACTCGATGCGGTGGCTTGAACCCAACCATCCCACGTGACCACGGTTCGACACCGCTGCTGACGGCGGAGTACAACGAAGGAACTAGTTGGAGGGTGCGAGCGGACCGTTCCACGAGCGATACTACCTATTCAAGCAGGAACGCTTTGTGCTCGGTCGACGAAGCGCGGACGGATCATGAGTGAGTATGCAAACGATGTCCTGGTTTCGGCCGACTGGGTGGAAGACCACCTCGACGACATTCAGAACGACGATCCGGAGTACCGACTCGTCGAAGTCAACAGCCCCGAGTCGCCCGAGGACGACGATTTCCCGTCGCGGTACGACGAGGGCCACATCGCCGGCGCGATCGGACTCCAGTGGGACGAGGATCTCTCGGACGAAACCGAGCGCGACATCCTCGATCAGGAGGGGTTCGAGGCGCTCTGCGGAAGCCACGGCATCGCGGACGGTTCCACAGTAGTGTTCTACGGCGACGGCCACATCGCCAACTGGTTCGCCCTCTTCGCCTACTGGGAGTTCAAATACTTCGGCCACGATGACGCGCGCGTGCTCGACGGTGGGAAGGACTACTGGGTACACAACGACTACCCGTTGACCGACGAGGTGCCCGAGTTCTCGCCCACCGAGTACGCCGCCGGCGGCCCCTACGACAACATCCGGGCATACAAGCGCGAGGTCGACGAGGCGCTCGAAACCGGCATCCCGATGGTCGACGTGCGCTCACCCGCGGAGTTCACCGGCGAGAAGATCGCGCCCGAGGGGCTCCAGGAGACCGCCCAGCGCGGTGGCCACATCCCCGGCGCGTCGAACGTCCCGGTCGCCGAAGTCCTGAACGACGACGGGACGTTCAGGTCCGCCGACGAACTCCGCGAGCTCTACGCCGATCACGGCGTCGAAGGCGACGAGTCGATCATCACCTACTGCCGGGTCGGCGAGCGCTCCTCGATCGAGTGGTTCGCGCTCCATGACCTGCTGGGCTACGACGACGTCCGGAACTACGACGGCTCGTGGACCGAGTGGGGGAATCTGGTTCGTGCGCCGATAGAGACAGACGAGGGCGACTGAGCGTAGCGAAGGAACCCTCGAATCGAAGCGGCGAACGAACGTGAGCCGCGGAGCAGGGCGAGGGCGAACCGCGGAGATCGATACGAAGTAGCTCATCCGCTGATCGACACTCGGAGATACCAGCAAAAAATTCTTGTTCGTGGCACGTCACTCGGCAACTCGCATCTATCGGTCGTCATCGGAGCTCGATCGACCTGGCTTACCGCGCTCGTCCCCAGTCTGAACCAGCAAAATTTTCTGGTACATGGGTGATGGTGACGTGATCTGCCGAGAGTATCGGTAATATATGCCCCCGGATCGAAACGACGAGTGGTCATGAGTGACTACGCAAATGACGTGCTCGTTTCGGCCGACTGGGTCGAGGAGCACTTGGACGAGTTTCAGGACGACGACCCCGCATACCGGCTGATCGAGGTCGACGTCGACACGGAGGCGTACGACGAGGCCCACGCACCGGGTGCGATCGGGCTGAACTGGGAGACCCAACTTCAGGACCAGACCCGACGCGACGTCCTCTCGAAGGAGGCCTTCGCGGACGTGATGGGCGAGCACGGACTCACGGAGGATAGTACAGTAGTTCTCTACGGCGACAACTCGAACTGGTTCGCGGCGTACACCTACTGGCAGTTCAAGTACTACGGCCACGACGACGTGAAGCTGATGAACGGTGGCCGGGACTACTGGCTGGCGAACGACTACCCGACCACGACCGAGACCCCCGACTTTTCGAGCCAGGACTACGCCGCGAGCGGTCCCTACGAGGGGATTCGGGCCTACCGCACCGACGTCGAGAACGCGATGGAGCGGGGCGTTCCGCTCGTCGACGTTCGCTCGCCCGAGGAGTTCAAGGGCGAGATCCTCGCGCCGCCCGGACTCCAGGAGACCGCCCAGCGCGGCGGCCACATCCCCGGCGCGTCGAACATCTCGTGGGCCGCGACGGTCAACGACGACGGGACGTTCAAGACCGCCGACGATCTGCGTGAGCTCTACGAGTCCGACGGCGTGACCGACGACCAGGAAGTCGTCGCGTACTGCCGGATCGGCGAGCGCTCCTCGATCGCGTGGTTCGCGCTGCACGAACTGCTCGGCTACGACAACGTCGTGAACTACGACGGCTCGTGGACCGAGTGGGGGAATCTGGTGAACGCCCCGATCGAGACTGGCGAGGCGGAGTGAGCGCAGCGAACTCCGCCTCGTAGCGGAGCGGGGAGCCGTCGGGCAACCCACGCCACAGCAACCATCCACCGTTTTTCAGTAACCGATAGCAGCCGCTTCGAACGATCGATGTCGTTCGTGCTCGGGAGAGGGCGATGGGTACAAACCGCCTGCGCGTCTGTGAGCGCATATGGATCCGAGCCAGTTCGTCGATAGCGTTCGCGAGGACAACCGAACCGCGCTCTCGCGGCTCGGCTCCTCGAAGTCGCTGTACGCCGACACCGAGGGCGCAATGGAGTCCGCGCCGGTGCTCCGCGCGGCCGCCGACAGCGAGTTCCACGCCCATGAGACGTTCGAGGAGTGGGCCGACAGCGAGGGCAGCGATGCCGCCCAGGAAGCATTCGCCACCACCGCCAGCGAGGAGGACGACCATTACGGCCAGGTCACACAGCGCCTCGACGGCGACCACGAGCCGGACGAGACGCCGGCCATCCACGAGTACCTTCGCGGCCTCAACGACACCGCCGGTCGTGCGGGCGCGTTCGTCGGCCGCACCATCGCAGCCGAGAAGTCGAAAGAACAGCTCGTCGGCTTCTTCGTCGGCCAGGCCGACACGAGCGGCGCACAGCTCTTCCGCGACCTCGGCGACGACGTCGACGCCCAGCTCGAACGCGGCAAAGACCTCCTCGGCGACGTCTGTGAGACCGACGACGAGTGGGCGCGTGCCGAGGAGGCCGCCGGCGACGCGATCCAGACCGCCTACGACGAGTACACCGAACGGCTCGAATCGATGGGCGTGAACCCGAAGCCCGTCTGTTAAATCACCGTTTACTACGGTCGCGCGCTCGGGGGCTTACCCGCTCGGACGGTCCGCGACCGCACCGCTACCGCACTGTTATCACTACTACCGCCGGTCAGTCCACACGGGATTGACCCACAGTCCTTTTTGAATCTCGGTGCCTTTCAGTGGGTATGAGCGACTTCGACAAGGAAGCCGAGCGCGAGAAACTCCGCGAGCGGTTCGCCGAGGACGAGGAGAAACGCGAGACGACCGAGCAGATGAGCGAACTCCTCCTCCAGGGCGCGACGATGACCAACAGCCACTGCGACACCTGCGGAAACCCGCTCTTTCGCTACGAGGGACAGACGTTCTGCTCGACGTGCCAGCGCGCCGAAAACGGCGAGACCGCTACCGACGCGACGGCCGCCGCGGACGACGCGCCGGCCGCCGGCGGAGCGACGGGAGCCGAAAACGAACCGGCGGACGAGAGCCGACAGATCCCCGTCGACGATCCTCGCGACGAGAGGGCTGTCGAATCCGATCGCGCCGTGGAGTCGCAACCCCGAGAGACGACTGCGGCGGCGGGACAGCCGGCGGCGACGCCGACCGATGGCCGACGTGCGCCATCGCCACAGTCACACGGCGACGCGGCGAACGCGGGGACCGATCGGCGCGACACCGAGAGCGCGGGCGACCTCGCGGCGACCGAGGCGTCGCTCTCGGGCACGCTCCATCGGCTCGCGAGCGCCGCCGAGAACATCGACGATCTCGGACGAGCACGCGAACATCTCGCCGCCACACACGAGGCCGCCGAGGCGCTCGAAGCCGTGCGGAACGCACGACGGTAACGGAAACCGGATTCGAGTGGTAGCGAGTCCGCCGAATTTCTGCCGTGGAGAGCGAGAGAGACGAGTGGATGCCGCCGAAGCGGTAGCGTTCCCGATTGTTTTCAGCGCCTGACCCGCATGTCGCGACGAACCGCTATCGCGACAGAGAGGAGTCCTCCCACGACGAGGGCGATGGTCGCCACTCCTGCACGGGTACCGGCGGCGAAGAACATCCGACGATTGAACAGATACGACTGACCGTCGTATCTGACCGTCAACTGTCCGGTGTACGGTATTGTAGGGGTTTTCGGGAGCTTGGCCTGTCCCTGGAAAACGTACCGGTTGCCGTCGATGGCCCCTTCGATCAGCCGCTGTTCGGCCGGCGGAAAGTCGGCGTAAACGGCGAAATGACCGCTCGGGGGTGGCGACGCCACGACCTCCCGGAGCACGAACTCGTAGCGAAAGGCCGCGAGGCCGACGACCACCGCCGTCGTGAGCGCCACGATGCCGGCGAAAAAGAGGAGATGGCGGCGTCCTCGCGAGTTCATCATCCCCAATTACTTTGGTTAGTGTAATTATTCTTGCGGAGGGAAACTTCGTGGTACGCGCCCGCTCATCACGGCTCGTAGTCGCTGCCGACGACCTCGCGGATCCGCTCGGCGGTGACCTCACCGATCCCGGACACCTCGCGGAGATCGTCCTCGTTCGCGATCATCACGCCCTCGACCGTCCCGAACGCGTCGAGCAGCGCGCGCGCGGTGACCGGCCCGATGTCCGCGATCGCACTCACGACGTACTCCTGCTGTTCGGCCAGCGTCTTCGCACCTTTCTCGCCGTGGACGCTGACCTCGCGGTCGGCCACTTCCTGTTCCCGCCCGGCGATCACGGCGAGGAGGTCGGCGGTGTCGGCCTCGTCGGTCGTTCGGAGCACGCTCGCGCCGAAGTCAACAGCGAGGGAGGCGAGCGCGCCGCGGATCGCGTTCGGATGGACGTTGCGTTCGCCGTAGAGGTCCTCACCCTCGATCACGACCACGGGCCTGGCGTAGTGACGCGACGCGTCGCCGACCTGCTCGAACAGTGACCTGTCCCCACCGGTCAACGTGTCGAGGAAGTCCGCGACCGACTTGCGCTCGACGACCACCCGGTCCGAGAGCACGTAGTCGCCGACCGCGAGCGTCTCCAATCTGGTTTCGGCCCCCTCGCGTGTCGAGAGGTCGCGCGCGATCGACGAGTCGAGTTCGCGCTGGTCGATCACGATCTCCGTGCTCTCCTCGGCGTCAGCGGCAGCTGTCGCCACGACGCCCGCTTCGTCTTCCTCGTCCGCGTCGTCCGGAGTGGCCGACTCGGCAGTCCCGTCCTCGGCGGCGACCTCCTCTGGCGTCGCGAACGACGCAAGGCCCGACTGCCCGCCGTCACCCGCGGCCGCGTTCGCGGCTGCGTCATCGTCCGTCGTGGCGGATTCGCCAGTCACCGTCGCGTCGCTGCTCTCGAACGAACCGAGAGCCGACTGGGCGAGGTCGGACTCGATGGCTCCGGCGGTGCTTTTCAGCGTTTCGAGCTCATCCTCCATTCGAGACTCCTCGTGGCGGGACTTCCAGAAGTACGCCTCGTCGCGGGTGTCCTCGGCGAGCAACACCATCACCCGCCCCTCCGTCTGGCGACCGGTCCGGCCCTTGCGCTGGATCGATCGGATCGCGGTTGGGACTGGCTCGTAGAAGAGCACGAGGTCGACCTCGGGGACGTCGAGGCCCTCCTCGGCCACCGAGGTCGAGACGAGGACTTCGAACTCGCCCGCCCGAAACTCGTCCAGAGTTTCCTGTTGCTCCTTCTGCGTCATCCCGTCGGATCCCTCCTTGTCGCCCTGGCCCACGAACTTCCGGGTGCTGAAGTGCTCGCCGAGGAAGTCGGTCAGGGTCTCGGCGGTGTCGCGGGACTCGGTGAACACGATGACGCGCTCACCGTCCTCGATCCCGAGGGTTTGGGCGAGCAGGATACGTGCCCGGCGGAACTTCGGGTGGAGGTCGTCGAAGCGCTCTGCCTGATCCATCGCGTCCCTCACCTTGGCCTCGGAGGCGAACCGCTGGGCGGCCTTCGACGCCCCCGAGGAGCGGGCGGCGTTGCGCTGGCGCTCGAAATATCGGCGAAGCGACTCCACGCTCTGAGTCTCGGCGAGCGTGACCGCTCGGCGGAGCTTCATCACCTCGGCGTGGATCGACATTCCCTCGTAGCCCTCGGACTGGTCGTTGTCGATCAGCTGCTGGAGCTCGCTCCGAATTCGGTTGAGGTCGCGCTGGGAGATGTCTGCGCTGGTCGAACGCGTCACGCCGAGTTCCTTCAGCCCTTCGAGCCGGTCCTCGATCACCGCCACGAGGGCGTCGCGGATCGCGAGGATCTCGTCGGGCAGAGTCACGCGCTCCCACTCGACGTCGGTGCGGTGGGTGTACTCCGCGACGTCGGCGTCGTCTTCGGTCATCACCGTCACGGTCGCGAGCCCGAGGTTTTCACAGACCGACCGGATCGCCTCCTCGTCGCCGCCCGGCGAGGCACTCATCCCGGTCACCAAGGGAGCCTCGCTGTCGGCGTGATAGCGCTCGGCGATGTAGTTGTAAGCGTACTCGCCCGACGCGCGGTGACACTCGTCGAAGGTGAGATGGGTCGTAGAATCGAGATCGATCCGGCCGCCGATGAGATCGTTCTCGATCACCTGGGGGGTGGCGATCACCACGCGTGCGCGCTCGAAGAGTTCTTCTCGGTCGTCGGGGCGGACCTCGCCGGTGAACACGACGATCTCCTCGTCGGGGATCGTGAGGGCCTCGCGGTAGAACTCGGCGTGCTGGGTCACGAGGGGCTTGGTCGGCGCGAGTAAGAGTGCCGTTCCACCCACCTCGTGGAGTCGATTCGCCGTCACGAGCAGGCTCACGGTGGTCTTCCCGAGTCCAGTGGGAAGACAGACAAGCGTGTGCCCGCGCGCGGCCTCGCGCGCGAGTTCGACCTGATACTGCCGGCGTTCGAGGACATCCGAAGCCACGAGCGGGCGCTCGACGGACTCCTCGCCGGTCGTCGCCATTGGAGCGCGGTTGTGCACCACTGGGGTTAAGCGTTCGCGTACCGGGCTGGAACTGATCGACACACTCCGGCGGTGTCGGCTGCTGGCGATAGTCATAAGACGAACAGAAATACTAAAGTACATTTATTTGAATGTCCAAAAACTATATTGCGAGTGTTAGCTCGTAATATATAATATCGATACTGATATTTACTAGAGCGAATGAAATCTGTGTACGATGGATACCC
Source organism: Halococcus salifodinae DSM 8989 (assembly GCF_000336935.1). Classification (NCBI taxonomy): domain Archaea; kingdom Methanobacteriati; phylum Methanobacteriota; class Halobacteria; order Halobacteriales; family Halococcaceae; genus Halococcus; species Halococcus salifodinae. The sequence continues at coordinate 40,912 of NZ_AOME01000015.1, forward strand.
CCATCAACCGAACCACCGGCAGAAACGCTCTCGTCATCGCCCTCATCGTCGGTCTCGTGATCGGCGGCACGGGCGTCGCCGCAGCACTGACCTTCACCAACCTGAACACGGAGAAGATATCGCTCTTCGGCGCAGACACGGCGTCATCGGATCTCAACATCAAGAGCCAGGATACCTCCGTCTACAGTGAAGACCGGATGGTCGTTCGGCTGACCGCGGAGAACACCGACGCCGACAACCCTCACGAGGCGGATGTCACCGTTCAGATCCTCGACTCGTCCGATAACGTCGTCGCCAAGATGACGAAGCCAGCATCGGTCGCGGCGGGGTCACAACAAGCACTCACCTTCGACTTCAACGAACCCGGCGTCGCTCAGGACTACCAACGCACCTACATCGTCGTCGACCAGACGAGCTAACGACGCGGGCGGATTATCGACCGCCACGATTTTTCGACGCAGCAGAGCCCTTTTAGGAGAGCTATCCAGCGTGAGCAATGGATCGGACGAGAACACTCCCCTAGCGTGGTCCGTGCCTGATACTGAAACATCACTCGTGAGAGGCTGTATCGACGACTTATGAGTAGGGATGGTCGATCAGAGGAACAGCTGTGGCCCTTCGATACCCACGACGAGGCCGGCCTCGATCGCCGCCGCCGCGGCGATCGGGATCGTGAGGTTGTCGTCGATCACGTACCCCCGGACGACGGGCTTCACGCCGTCGGCGATCGTCGCGGCGATCCCCCCCAAAACGGCGGGCACGGCCGGAACGAACGGGATCGCGATGGCGAAACAGATCAGAAAAGTGATCGCGAGCACCGACGCTTCCTTCGCGGTCCGGAGCTCGCCAGATCCGAGCAGGCCGCTGATCGGGTCCGCGATCGTCAGCATCAGGATGGCGGGGAGCGCGACCCGTGGTTCGAACGCGAACGCGACCGCGGTCGCGCCGATCATGTAGAGCGCGTAGCCCGCGATGTTGTCCTGTTCGTACTCACGCGTGAGCGCGTCGTACAGTCGCCAGTCGAGGCCGACGAGTAGTCTTATGGCTTCGAGACAGAGCGCGACGACAGCCCCGGCGAGAATCAGCCACCGGAACTGCCGATACGTCACGAAATCAGCGAGATACGCCACCGGGAGAAGGGTGCCGCTGACGTGGACCGCGCGCCGTCCGACCTCGCTCATCAGCTCTCGAAAGAATCGCCCGCCCGGAGCGCCGCGAGCCGGGACGGCAGCTCCTCGATCGCGACCCGCTGCTGGCCTGTGGAGTCGCGTTCGCGTACCGTCACCGTCTCCTCTTCTAGCGACTCGTAATCGATCGTGACGCAGTAGGGCGTCCCGACCTCGTCCTGACGGCGGTATCGCCGGCCGATGTTGCCCGAGTCGTCGTAGGTCACCGCGAGCCCCGCTTCACGCAGGTCGGCCGCAATCGCCCGCGCGCGCTCGCCCAAACCATCCTTGTCCATCAGTGGGAACACGCCGACGAACGTGGGTGCGAGCTCGTCGGGCAGGGCGAGGTAGCTCCGCGATTCTCCTTCGACCTCGTCCTCGCGGTAGGCGTGATCGAGCACGGTGTAGAGTACGCGCCCGATGCCAAAGGCCGGCTCGATGACGTGGGGAGTGACGTGCTCGCCGGTTTCCGTCTCCTCACGAACTGCAAATCCGGTCGCCTCGGTCGGCACGGAGTGGGTCTCACCGTCGACTTCGACCGTGACCTCGCTCCCCTCGAACGCCGAGGGATCGCGTGCGGCGAGCGACGCGAGTTCGTCGGCGACATCGCCAGCCAATCCCCCGAACTCCGGCCCGAGCACGCTCATGTCGGGGTCGACCGTCGGGCGTTCGGTGGTCCGGGGTTCGTCGTAGGCCTCGAACACCGAGTAGTCCTCGTCGGAGTGGGCGTCGTGTTTCGAGAGGTCGTACGCGCCCCGATCGGCGAACCCGGTGATCTCGATCCAGTTGCCGTCGATCTCCGCCTCGGCGTCCCAGCAGTCCGAAGCGTAGTGGGAGAGTTCGCCAGGCAGGTGCTGGCGGTAGCGGAATCGATCCATGTCGATGCCCATCCGGTCGTACCACTTCCTGGCGATTCCGAGATAGTACGCCACCCACTCGCTCGTGATCGTTCCGTCGGCGAGCGCCTCGCCGATCGTCGTCCACTCGACGCCGCCGTTGCCGTCGTCGGCGTCGCCGTCGTCCTCGCCTTCTTGAGCGGCCGCCGAGTACAGCGGGACCGAGATGTCCTCGACCCGCTCGATCGGGGGGTCGTCGGATTCGGGGTCGACGAAATGTTCGAGCTCGGCCATCGTGAACTCCCGGACCCGGATCAGCGACCGCCGGGGGCTGATCTCGTTGCGGTAGCCCCGACCGATCTGGGCGACGCCGAAGGGGAGCTGGTTGCGGGCGTACTCCGCGAGCCGGGGGAACTCCACGAACATCCCCTGGGCGGTCTCGGGACGGAGGTAGCCACGCGACGACGAGCCGGGACCGATCGAGGTCTCGAACATCAGGTTGAACGGTTCGACCGACTCGCCCGCCAGAACCGTGCCGCACGACGGACACGCGATGTCGTGCTCGGCGATGATTTCGGCGACGCGCTCGGTTCCCAGACTCTCTGCCTCCTCGATGTCAGTGTTGTCCTCGACGAGATGGTCGGCACGGTGAGTCGCCCCGCACTCGGGACATTCCACGATCATGTCGTCGAACGTGTCGAGGTGGCCGGAGGCCTCGAACACCGCTTCGGGCGTCACAGTGGGAGAGTCGATCTCCATGTGGCCCTCACGGGTCACGAACCGATCGCGCCACGCGGCTTCGAGGTTGCGCTTCAGCGCCGCACCCTCGGGACCGTAGGTGTAGAAGCCGCTGGTGCCGCCGTACGCCTCGTTCGCCGGGAAGAAAAACCCGCGACGCTTCGCGAGCTCGACCACCGTCCCGGCGTCGGCGGCCCCGGAGGCCGTCCGCTCGTCCGCTGCCCCGCTGGAATCGCGGGTCGTGTCGGTGGCGTCAGGATCGGTCATACAGGTTCTCCAGCAGGTTCGCGTCCCGGACCACGCCGACGAGTTCGCCGCCGCTCACCAGCGGGATCTGCTCGATGTCGTGGGTGAGCATCGCCTGGGCGACCTCGCGTGCGGGCTGGGTCTTCCCGACGGTGACGACGTCGCCCGTCATGAACTCCCGGACGGGTTCGGCGGGGATCTCGACGTTCCGGGTCGGGAGATAGCGGTTGCCGACCGCCTTGATCCCCTCCCACATCCACTCGTCGTCCTGGTTCGCGATCGATTCGCCGGTTTCGGCCTCGCCCTCGACGATGCGTGCGACGTCGAGGATGTCGACCTCGGTGAGGACGCCACACATCTCGGTGTCGTCGCCGAGCACCACCGCGTAGGGAACGTCGGCGTAGGAGATCTCGCGTTCGGCCACCGTGAGCGGCGTGTCGACGTAGACCGCGTTCACGGTTCGAGAGGCGAGCTCGCCGACCTCGGTGTCGCCCGCGACTTCGTCCTCGGCGATCGCGCGGATCACGTCGGTGATGGTGACGATCCCTTCAAGCCGGCCGTCGACGACGGGCACCCGGCGCGCGCCCTCGGTGACCATGAGGCGAGCGGCGTCCTCGATCGACGTGTCAGCAGTCGTGGTGGGGCCGTTCTCGGCGAGAAGCGCGAGCTGGTCCTCGTCGGGACGTTCGATCAGCGTCTGGCGCGAGACGAGCCCCCGAAACGTCTCCTCACCGTCCTCGTCTTTCACGACGGGGACCGAGGAGAACTCGCGTTCCTGGAGGTATTCGAGCGCGTCGTCGCGCGTGCCCGGCAACGAAACGGTGACGAGTGCGTCGCGGGGCGTCATCACATCGGCGACGTTCATGATGAACCCACTGGGCCGCCCGCCTACTAAGTCGTTACACTTTCGTGTTCAGTCGTCCCGTGGAACGGCGTCGGCTCCCGGGAAGAACTTCTCGGGATCGTCGTGACGGAACGATCCCAACTGCGTGCCGTCGAGCGTCTGGACGTGGGTGTACATCTCGTCGGCCTCGCTCGCCGCTTGTGCGAGCTCCGCCGAGAGGTGGCGCTCGAACGTCCCGGCGAGCAGGATGGCGGTTTCGCTGGCCGGATCGAGGAGGACGGTCACGACGAACACTCGACCGGCAGCCTCGTTCCGGAACACGTCGTATCGCGGGAACTCGCCAGCGGCGTGCGCCTCGGTGAACGCCTCGGCCCGGTTGTCCGGGATCACGTGGGCCAGACCGAACCGGTCCTCGTCACCGGCGTCGGGCGGTTCGGGCGCGGTGTCACCGGCCGAAATCGTGAGCGTGTTCCATCCCTCCTCGTCGTACTCGGCGGCGAGCGCGTCCATGTCCTCGCGCGTCGCCGCCCACGCGTCCTTGAGCGCAGCGGTGTCGGCGTCGAACGCCTCGGTCCGGTCGGTGTCGGGATCGATCTCGGGCATAGTGGTGGCTGAGGCAGCCACGTGGTAAAACCCATTGCTCGGCTGGAACAAGCATACGGTGTCGAGTCACACTCACGGTGAGTGCAGACATTCCTCATGGCGATTCCGGTGTTTGACCCGCGACTGTGGACCGAATTTGCCATATTAATCCATCGGTAACGACAAAGCTTATCACGTCGCACCCGAACCTCACGTTGGACTATGGACGAATCCGATCTGTCACGCCGTCGTTTCCTCCAAGCAACCGGTGGCGCGGCCGCCGCAGCGGCCCTCGCAGGCTGTTCGGGCGGCGGTGGTGGCGACAACGGAAGTGACGGTAACGGCAGTGGTGGCGGTGGCAGCGGAAACGAGAGCACACCCGCTGGGACCGAAGGGGACGCATCGGGCGGCAACGCAAGCGGGGGCAGCGGCAACCAGTCGGGCCAGCAGACCACCGAGGAGGGTCCAGGGAAGACCGACAGAACGTACGAGCTCACCGCTGGGACGATGACCACCTTCGACCCGGTCGCGGCGACCGACACGGAATCCGGGCGGGTAATTCAGAACGTCTTCGACGCGCTGACGAACTACCCGTCGGGGAAGATCAACGTCGAGAACCTCCTCGTGTCGGAGTACGAGACCTCGAACAGCGAGACAACGTACACGTTCACGTTGAAGGAAGGCGCGACGTTCAGCAACGGTGACACGGTGACGGCCTCGGACATCGTCTACTCGTTCGAGCGCCTCGCCGGTTCGGAGCACACCCGACGGTCGGGCTTCATCCTCGGCGATCTCGCGGTGACCCACGAAACCGACGGCGAGGGGAACTACCAGCCAGGGTCGCTCGGCGTGAGCGCCGAGGACGAACGGACGGTCACCATGGAGCTGTCCGAAGCGAACCCCGCGGCGCTGGAGATCATGGCGTACTCCGCCTTCTCGGCGATGCCCGAGAACATCGTGGGCGACGTGCCGGACTACGACGGCACAATGGCTTACCAGGAGTTTTCGTCGTCGAACCCCATCGGTGCAGGGCCGTACACCCTCGAAAGCTACAACAGCGGCACCGAAGCCTCGGTTACCGCCCGTGACGACTACCACGGCGAAGGCCCGATGACCGCGGGTTCGCACTGGCAGATCATCTCCAAGAGCAACGCGCTGTACGCCTACAGCGTCACGAACCGCAACGCGGACCATCCCGTGGTGCCGACCGCGCAGTACAACGCGAGCAACGAAACGAAAGAAGGCGAGAACGAGGCGGGCTACGCCACCGGAACGTACCAGCTCGAAAACGGTCTCTCCGCGGACTTCTACCGGACCGAGGAGCTGGGATGCTTCTACATCGGGTTCAACTGCAGCGCCGTTCCCCAGTACGTCCGCCAGGCGATCGCGTACACGAACAACAATCAGGAGATCGTCGAGAACATCTTCAAGCGGCCCCAGAAAGCGGCGTCCCACTTCGTGCCGCCGAAGATCTACCCCGGCGGTCGGTCGGCGTACGAGCAGCACGCTCAGGACTACCCGTACGCACCTGGAGAGACCGCGATCGACCAGGCTCGTCAGCTCATGGAAGAGAACGGTCACGGGCCGGACAACCCGTACGAGTTCACGATGACGGCCTACGTGTCTTCGACCTGGGCCACCATCCTGAACCTGCTCCGTGACAAGCTCCGGAGCGCGCACATCCGGATGAGCATCAAACAGACCCCGTTCTCGACGCTGGTCGAGCAGTCCCGCTCCGGGAACACCGAGGGATACACCCTCGGCTGGATCGCGGACTGGCCGGCCGCAGGGAACTTCCTGAAGCTCCTCTACCCGCCATCGACCGACACGTCGGCCGACGACAACCTGAGCGGGTTCAACTGGACGGACAGCGATCCCGCCAATCAGGCGGCGAGTGCGTGGGAGAAGATCCAGAACAATCCGGAGCCCGAAGCGGGCCAGCAGGCACGCAACGAGGGTGCCGTCTCGATGCTCGAAGCCACGTGGGAGGGCGTCCCGATGCTGCCGATCTATCACTCGGTTACCCAGCACATGGAGTACCCGTGGGTCTACAAGGATCGCATCGGCGCGATGGGCGGCTCGCGCGCGAAGCACAACACCGTGCAGATCGGCGAGCGTCAGAGCTGAACACGACGGGACGGCCGTCGATATCGGCGTCTCCCGTTGATTCGCCGGTGAACCGACGCTTCGGCCGAGATAGCCGAAACGACCTTACCGAAACAGTCCCAACGAGTGGCAATCAGACACATGATGCGAGCAGGTCACCCCACGACACACGTCGCCAGCGAGTGGCCGGATCGGCGGTAGTAGTTACATGACCAGACGACACACCCGACGAGACATGATTCGACGAAAGAACGATGAGTAGACTCACCTACTTCGCAAAGCGGATCGGGCTGATGATACCGGTCGTGATCTTCGGCACGTCACTGACCTACCTCATCCTGTACGCCGGCCCGATCAACCCCGCAGTGGCGATCGTCGGCCCGAGTGCGGACGCGGCACAGATCAGACAGATCGAACAGCAGCTCGGTCTCAACCAGCCGCTCTGGGCACAGTACTTCGATTTCCTCGGACGGATGCTCACGTTCGACTTCGGTCAGTCGTGGGTCATCAATCCGAACACGTCCATCGTCGACGTCATCGCCCACCGAGTCCCACGGACGATCTGGCTCGGTTTCTGGGCGATCCTGCTCCCGCTGTTCATCGGGATCCCGCTCGGCTTCCACGCGGGGCTGCACCCGAACTCGTGGAGTGATTACCTCGTTTCGCTTGGCGGCATCGTCTGGCGTGCGGCACCCAACTTCTGGCTCGCGGTCATCCTGTTGTTGGGGCTGTCGAACTCGGAGCAGTATCTGTTCGGTTTCAACTGGAAAACGTTCCTCGTGGACACACCACAGCTGATCGGCGCGCCACCGCTCGGCTTCCTCTCGGATCCGCTCGGCGCGATCACGAACCCGGGAGAGTGGTGGACGCAGTTCCTCGCAGCGTTCAAGCGGATCCTCCCGGCGGCGTTCGTTCTCGGTTCGGCATCACTCGGGAACGAACTCAGGATCGGCCGCACCGCGATGTTGGAGACCAAGAACTCGAACTACGTCGAGATGGCACGAGCGAAAGGCGTGAGCGACCGACTACTCGTCTGGAAGCACATGTTCCGGAACGCGCTGATCCCGCTGGTGCCGGTGATCACTGCGGAAGCGGGTCTCCTCATCGGCGGCTCGATCATCGTCGAGGAGGTGTTCTCGATCAGCGGGATCGGACAGCTGTCGTTCCAGGCGATCATCCAGGGTGATGTCCCGCTCGCAGCGGCGCTGACGTTCATCTTCGTGCTGCTGTACGTCGTCATCAACATCACTCAGGACTTCCTCTACACGGTCATCGACCCGCGAGTCAGCTTCGAAGAATAACAATGAGTCAGAAACTTACCCAAGAAGACGAAGGAATCGGAAGCCGGATCCGATCGAATCCACGGCCGGCGTTGGTGTGGGTGTTCGGTGCGCTCGTGTTGCTCGCACCCGAGTTCGGTGCGATAGTGCATCTCATCACGGGAGCCATCCCGGGTATCGGTGCGGTCGACCTCCCGACGCTGCTCTCGCGTGAGCTGATCTCGAACCAGGGCTACCAACTCCCGAACGGCAGTTGGGAGGGGACGTTCCTCGGCCTCTCAGCGGCGGCCGCGTGGACGGTGCGGGTCGTCCTCATCTACGCGTACGCGTTTGCATGGCTCGGGTGGCTCTGGTACGGCTATCTCACGTTCCGCCGGAACTACCGGTTCGCCGACTGGACGCCGACCGACGACCGGATCGACCGGCTTCGCGACCACCGCTGGGGGCAGTTCGGCTTCGTCGTGGTGTTCGCGTTCGTGATGTTTGCGATGTTCGCCCCAGCACTCGGTCCGACGACACTCGAAAGCAACATCGTCGATCCGTACAGCCACGAGGTGACGTACTACGACGACGAGGTGGGCGAAGTCGCGACCGCCTCGGTCGGCACGGCGAACCTCGCCTCACAGTCACAAGGGACCCCTGACGAGAACTACGGACTGTGGAGTTACGACGAGTACGATCGGTTCCACCCCGCAGGAACGATCACGAACGGCAAGGACATGTTCACGTTCTTAGTATATGGGGCACGGATATCGCTGTTCATCGCGCTGAGTTCGACGCTGCTCGCTGGCGGGATCGCGCTCGTGCTCGGTCTGATAACGGCGTACTACAAGGGACTCGCGGATCTCGTGACCGTCGTCGCCAGCGACGCGTTCGCGTCGATACCGTTCTTGCTGTTGCTGATCATGCTTTCGGTCGTGCTCAGCGACACGTGGATCGCCAACGTCTACAACGGCGCGCTCCTCCTCGTGTTCATCTTCGGCCTGTTCTTCTGGCCGGGCTACTGGCGGACGATCCGTGGTCCCGCGTTTCAAACTGTGGAGAACGAGTGGATCGACGCCGCGAAGAGCTACGGTCAGGCACCGTTCACGCTAATGAGAAAGCATATCGCGCCGTACGTCGTGAGCTATCTCCTGATCTACGCGTCACTCGGGCTTGGCGGGATCATCATCACCACGGCTGCACTGTCGTATCTCGGGCTCGGCATCACCGCACCGACGCCCGAATGGGGCCGACTCGTCAATCTCGGCCAGCAGTACGTTCCGACGGTCTCGTGGCACATCTCGATCATCCCGGGGCTCGCGATCGTGCTGGTCGTGACCGGGTTCAACGCGCTCGGTGACGGGATCCGCGACGCGATCGATCCCGAGAGCGAAGGGAGCACCGAAGGTGGCGCTGCCGCCGCCGGAGGTGGCGGATGAGTCAGCACCAGGCGAGGCGATCGACGCGCGGGGACGGGGAGACCGTCCTTTCGGTCGAGGAACTCCGGACGGCGTTTTTCACCGACAAGGAGACGATCTACGCCGTCGACGGCGCGAGCTTCGACCTCCGGCGGGGCGAAACCGTCGGGATCGTCGGCGAGAGCGGTTCGGGCAAGAGCGTCACCGCGCGCTCGATCATGGGACTGATCGAGTCCCCCGGCCGTGTCCTGGATGGGAGTTCGATCAAGTACCACAACCCCGAAACCGTCGAACGGCTCGCCGACCAGTTTGCCGGCGAAGTCACGTACCGTGACGGCGACGGCGAGCCCGAGGGCGATGGCTGTATCGTCCTCGACGACGACGAGGGGACGAACGGAACCCGCGGCTACGTCGACCTCGCACGTGCGCCTCAGAAAGTCGTCAAACGGACCCGTGGCGGCGACATCGCCATGATCTTCCAGGACCCACTGAGCAGCCTCAATCCCGTCTACACCGTGGGCAACCAGATCAAGGAGGCGCTCAAGCTCCACCGAGATATGAGCGGGCGCAGCGTGACCGACGAAGCCGCGGAGCTGCTCGAAGCCGTCGGGATCCCCGACGCCAGGATGGCGCTGCGGGAGTACCCCCACCAGTTCTCCGGCGGCCAGCGCCAACGGATCGTGATCGCGGTGGCCTTAGCTTGTGATCCCGAGGTGCTGATCTGTGACGAGCCCACCACCGCACTCGACGTCACGATCCAGGCTCAGATCCTCGATCTCCTCGACGACATCCAGCGCGAACGCGATCTCGGGATCGTGTTCATCACTCACGACATGGGGGTGATCTCGGAGATCTCCGACCGCGTGAACGTGATGTACGCCGGCGAGATCGTCGAGACCGCACCGGCAGAGACGCTGTTCACCGATCCCGCCCACCCCTACACCCGAGGGCTTCTCGAAAGCATTCCCGGTCGAAATCCGGGTGCCGATCGGCTCACGACCATCGAGGGCGACGTTCCGACCCCGAACCAGCCAGCGACCGACTGTCGGTTCGCGCCCCGGTGTCCCGAACAGTTCGACGCCTGTACCCAGGTTCATCCAGAGTCGGTCTCGGTCACCGAGGCCGCGACCGATCACACCACGGCCTGTCTGCTGTACCCCGACGACCGCTCGCGCGAGGACGCAGTCGACCTCCACGAGCGCCGCGGACGCGGGGACACGGACGACGAAGCCAACCGAACGGAGGCACGACGATGAGCCAGGAGATCACCGCGACCGACGAACGGCAGCGCTCGGACGCCCTCGTCGAGATCGACGGGCTGAAGACCTACTACGAGAGCGGCGGTATCCTCGGCGGCGATCCGGTCAAGGCCGTCGACGACGTCACGTTCGACATCCGTCGCGGCGAGACGCTCGGGCTGGTCGGGGAGTCGGGCTGTGGGAAAACCACGCTCGGCCGGACGCTCGTTCGGCTCGAAACCGCCACCGCCGGCGACGTCAGCTACGACGGCACCGACATCACGACGCTGTCGGGCGGCGATCTCAAGGAGTGGCGATCGAACGCCCAGATGGTGTTTCAGGACCCCGATTCGAGCCTCAACGACCGGATGACCGTCGGCGAGATCATCCGCGAGCCGCTCGACGTCCACGCCCGTGGCACGCGCCGCGAGCGCCGCCAACGGGTGCAGGAGCTGCTCGAAACCGTCGGGCTCCAACAGCAACACTACTATCGGTACCCTCACCAGTTCTCCGGCGGCCAGCGCCAGCGGATCGGGATCGCCCGCGCGCTCGCGCTCGAACCCGACTTCGTGGTGCTCGACGAGCCCGTGAGCGCGCTCGACGCGTCGGTGCAGGCGAAGATTCTCAATCTCCTGGAGGATCTCCAGGACGATCTCGGGCTCACCTACCTGTTCATCGCCCACGATCTCTCGGTGGTACGGCACATCTGTGATCGGGTCGCAGTGATGTATCTCGGCAACGTCATGGAGATCGGGCCGGCCGATGAGCTGTTCGCCGATCCGGCGAACCCCTACACCCACTCGCTGCTGTCGGCGATCCCGGACACCGATCCGACGACGAGGATGGAAGACCGGATCACGCTCCGCGGGACGCCGCCCAGCCCGCGCAATCCGCCGGAGGGGTGTCCGTTCACCACGCGGTGTCCGGCGAAGATCCGGCCCGAGGAGTACGCCGACATCGACGACGACGTCTGGGAACGCATCGAAGTGTTCCGCGAGGTCCTCCGTGAGCGGGCGCGCACCGATCGATCGCTTTCGGAACGCGCGAAGGAGCTACTCGGAATGGAGACGCGCTTTTCGGATCTCGACGAGGCCGAGGCCGAGACGTTCGACGATGTCGACGTTCCCCCGGGCGTCCAAACCGAGCTCGATCGCGCCGCCGAACTCGCCCACGAGGGGAGCGAGAGCGACGCACGCGAACATCTGCGCGACACGTTCGGCAGCGAGTGTGACCTCGAAGCACCGACCCACCACGAGGTCAGCGAGGCGGGTCGCCAGAGCCTCTGTCACCGACACAAACCCGAGCACGACAGCCCCGCGGCGTTCTTCGAGGGACACTCCGTCGGCGATCGATGAACGACGACCACCCTCGTCAGAGGCCGGGCGAGGGGGCGACGAGGCGCGACCAGCCACCGGTACTGCTGCTCAAGCTGCTCGATCTCTGTCTCTACGGCCTCACGATCGCGATCGTCCTCGTCTGTGTCGCGACGGTCGTGAGCTTCGCGTTCGGGGCCGGTTGGGGCGGGAGCAAGTATCTCCTGTTCGTGATCGGATTCTTGCTGTTCGGGCTCGGTGCGATCGGAATGCGTCCGAAAGGAGCCTGGAAGGACGACGACGACGATGACGACGAGGCGCGACGCGTATCGAGCGACGACGAAACCAGATTCCAGGCGTTCGTTCAGTCGATCCCGCCGTTGCGACGGTACGAACTCGACCCCGACGACCGGCTCTCGCTCGCCGCGAAGCTGTTCGTCGGAAGTCTGCTCGTGCTCGGCGCGTCGTTCGCCATGGAGACGGTGTTCGGCATCAGGATCTGAAACCGGCGAAGCGTGATCGCTGAAACGGCGTCGTCGGGCAGCTCCTTGTCACGCATTAGCGATCGAGTGAACGGCATCGAACAGCGACCGTTCGATCGGTTCTACGACGATTAGTCGACCGGGAAAACGTGTTCCGATAGCATCGGTTCGACGCGTTTATATTCCGGTGGTATGTACTCACATAGTATGACGCCGGATGCGACCGCCGCGGCGGCACCCGTCGTGGCTGACGACATCATGGCCTCGGTCGACGATGACGGCAGTGTGGAGCGGTTCGTCATCGCCGACATCTCCCGCGACGACGCGTGGGTTGCGATGGCGCTCGACGGGGCAGCATCGCTTCCGGACTGGCGATAGGGCTTTTCGCGGGTATCGACGGCACTCCTAACCGTTCGACGAGCCGCTGTCAGTGACTGGGGAGCGGCAGCGTTCTGACCTGTTCTTCGTGTCGTGCGTCGTGAAGCACCAGCTCCGAGATCGTCCACTCGATCGGTTCGACCTCGACGGCCGCGAGGTCGCGAGCGCGGTCCGTGGAGCCGCCGCGGGCGAGGGTCACGTGGGGAACGTACTCGTCGCCTTCGAGGTCGGGGATCGGGTCGAACGCCGCGACGAGCCGTCGATGGATGTCGTGGAGACCGGGGCTCTCGATCGCGACGTACGCCACTGGGCCAGGCCCACGAACCGGGGTCTCGAACCAGTCGATTCCCGTCGCACGTGCCTCGACGGCTGGTGCGCCGGCGAGTGCACGGCGCACCCGTTCGAACAGTCGATCCGGCGCGAGGTCGTCGGCCTCGAAACGCTTGCACACGAGCGTGTGGCGCTCGCGGACCCGATCGAACCCGACGAGGCGGGGGTGGAGAGTGGCGGCGAGACGTTCGATCCCGCCGGGAATCGGGACGTTGAGGCTGTACACGACCACGCTCGGCGCGCCGGCGTGATGACGATGACGGTCACGTGGCGTGGTCGCACGGAGTGAGTGGTGCAATCGTTGCCGTCCCAGAAGGGTTTAATATCCCCGCCGCCCCAGCTACAGGTACATGACGAGGACCCGCCGCACCGGCTCGCCCCGCGCTGCCGGCGCGTCCCTCTCGCTTCGACCGCGACGACCGGGCCGTTAGGCCCGCACAAACTCATTTCTCCGACTCGTTTCGCTCCTCAGCCCCCCACCCGAAGGGTTCCGCTGGGCGAATTTACGACGACACCGAACAACGACGACACCATGACACCCCCAACCGAATCCACACAGCAATCGACCGATCGCGTCGCGCTCGCCTTCTCCGGCGGGCTCGATACCACCGTCTGCGTCCCGCTCCTGAAAGAAGAGTACGGCTTCGACGAGGTGATCGGCGTCACCGTCGACGTCGGCCAGCCCGAAGGCGAGTTCGCCGAAGCCGAGGAAACCGCGACCGCGCTCGGTCTCGAACACCACGTGGTCGACGCGCGCGAGGCGTTCGCCGCAACCTGTTTCGACTCGGTTCGCGCGAACGCCACCTATCAGGGCTACCCCCTGGGAACGGCGCTCGCACGGCCCGTGATCGCCCAGGCGATCCTCGACGTCGCGCTCGCTCAGGACTGTGCGGCGCTCGCCCACGGCTGCACCGGGAAGGGCAACGATCAGCTCCGGTTCGAAACCGTGTGGCGTGGCTCCGATCTCGACGTGATCGCGCCCGTCCGCGAGCTCGGACTCACCCGCGAGTTCGAGCAGGAGTACGCCGCCGAGCGCGATCTCCCCGTGGAGGGCGGCGACGGCGGCGCGTGGAGCATCGATACGAATCTCTGGAGTCGCTCGGTCGAAGGGAGCGATCTCGAAGAGCCGAGTTACGTTCCCCCAGAGGACATCTACGACTGGACCCAGCCACCCGGGAAAGAAATCGAACTGCTCGACATCGAGTTCGAAGACGGCTATCCGATCGCGCTCGATGGCGAGTCGATGGAACCGATCGCACTGATCGAGCACCTCAACGAAGTCGCGGGCGCACACGGCGTCGGCCGGACCGACGTGATGGAAGACCGGATGCTCGGGCTGAAAGTGAGGGAGAACTACGAACACCCCGCAGCGACGGTTCTCCTCAACGCCCACGAGGCGCTCGAATCGCTCGTCCTCACCAAAGAAGAGCGGAGTTTCAAGAAACAGATCGATCACGAGTGGGCAGAGAAAGCCTACGAGGGACTGCTCGCCGCGCCGCTGGTCGACGCCTTGGAAGGGTTCATCGCGTCGACCCAGGAGCGCGTCACCGGCACCGTCACCGTGAAACTCGAAGGTGGTCAGGCCCGCCCGGTCGGTCGCGAGAGCGAGTACGGCGTGTACTCCGCGTCGGCAGCCTCGTTCAACACCGCGGACGTCGGCGGCGGAATCGAGCAGGCCGACGCCACGGGCGTCGCGAAGTACCACGGCTTCCAATCGCGCCTCGCGGGAAGCGTCATCGACGACGCGAACGCGACGGCAGAAGCGGTCGCCGACGGCGGGACGACGGCCGAGAGCGAGAACGGAGCGACGGCGGACGACGAAAACGGAGACGAGTGAGATGAACGGAGAGGAGAGCGACGTGGTCCGGCGCGATCGGTTCAGCGGCGGCCCCGCCCGCGCGTTCCTCTCCTCGATGGATCACGACGAGCGGCTCTTTGAACCCGATCTCGCGGTCGACCGCGCCCACGTGGTGATGCTCGCCGAACAGGGCATCATCGACGAGGCGAGCGCAGGCGCGATCCTCGATGGGCTCGCCGACGTCGAAGCGACGGACTACGACGCGCTCGACGGCGAGGACGTCCACGCCGCGATCGAAACCGCGGTGATCGAGCGTGTCGGCGAGGCGGGCGGCCGGATGCACACCGCCCGGAGTCGGAACGACGAGGTGGCGACGTGCATCCGGTATCGGCTGCGCGAGGAGCTGCTCGACGCCATCGACGCGACGCTCGTGCTCCGCGAGGCGCTCGTCGAGGCGGCACGCGAGCACGTCGAGACGCTGATGCCTGGCTACACGCACCGCCAGGCAGCCCAGCCGACCACCGTTGCACACTTCCTGTGCTCGTACGCCCAAGCGCTCGAACGCGACACGGATCGGTTGCTCGCGGCCTACGACCGGACGAACCGCTCGCCGCTCGGTGCGGCGGCCTTTGCGGGCACGCCGTTCGACATCGATCGCGAGCGGACCGCCGACCTGCTGGGGTTCGATTCCGTACTCAACAACTCGATGGACGCGGTCTCGACCCGAGATTTCCTCGTCGAGGCGGCGAGCGCGTTGTCAGCTTGCTCACTCACGCTCTCGGGGCTTGCGACCGACCTGATCGAGTTCGCGGCGGACGAGTATGTGGAAATTCACGACGACTACGCCTCGACCTCTTCGATCATGCCCCAGAAGAAAAACCCCGATACGCTCGAACTCGTCCGCGCGGCGGCCGGGAACGCGAGCGCGGGACTGAACGGCCTCCTGACCACGCTGAAGGGGCTGCCCCGGGCGTACAACCGCGACCTCCAGGAGGCGACGCCCCACGCGTGGGCCGCCGTCGATGCGGTCGCCCCTGCAACCGAGGTGGCCGCGGGCGCGGTCGCGACCGCGACGTGGAACGAGGACGCGCTCGACGCGGCGGCCGGCGACGGGTTTGCAACTGCGACCGGCGTCGCCGACCTGCTCGCGGCCAATGGAGTACCGTTCCGCACGGCCCACGAAATTTTGGCCCAGGCTGCCGAAAACGACGGAGACTACGCCGCCATCGAAGCGGCCGCCGACGCGGCACTCGACGAACCGCTCTCGGCGGTCGTCGAGCGCGAGGCGATCGAAGACGCGCT
Organism: Halococcus salifodinae DSM 8989; assembly: GCF_000336935.1. Taxonomy (NCBI): domain Archaea; kingdom Methanobacteriati; phylum Methanobacteriota; class Halobacteria; order Halobacteriales; family Halococcaceae; genus Halococcus; species Halococcus salifodinae. The sequence continues at coordinate 56,951 of NZ_AOME01000015.1, forward strand.
CGATCCCGCGGCGAGCGTGGCGAGCCGCGACTCGGTCGGCGGTCCCGCACCCGAGGCAGTCGCGGCGGCGCTCGACGAGGCGTGGGCGAAAATCGAGGACGATACCGACCGCCACGACGAGCGGCGCGATCGGCTCGACGCCGCCGCCGCAGTGCTCGAACGGGAGGTGAGTCAGTATCGTTGAGCGACCGCCCCCGCGAGGGGGACGAATTCATCTCGTCGGCGACGACGAAACGCTCGAACTGCCCGATTTCGACCCCGAGAGGCCACAGTACGTTTTGTAAAATATCAAACAAGTTCGAAGGGTTTAAGCGGATACACGGGTGAGGGTGGCACATGGCGAACTGTCCCGAATGCGGGGGCGAGGTGTCCCTGCACGACGACGCAGAAGTCGGAGAGATCATCGACTGTGGAACCTGCGGAGCCGAGCTCGAAGTCATCGACACCACCCCACCGGTCCTCGAGACGGCCCCCGAGCTCGAAGAGGACTGGGGGGAGTAAGAGTGGAAATAGGCGTCCTCTACTCTCGGATCCGTCACGACGAGAAGCTCCTGCTCGGTGAGCTCCGGGAGCGCGGCCACGAGGTGACGAAGATCGACGTCCGCGACCAGCGCTTCGATCTCACCGAGCCGCCAGCGGCGTTCGCCGACGTGGATCTCGTCGTGGATCGGTGTCTCGCAACCAGCCGGAGCCGCTATGCGACCCGCTTCCTCGCCGCGTACGGCATCCCGGTCGTGAACGATCCGGACACTGCGGCGGTGTGTGCGGACAAGGCCGAGTGCAGCCTCGCGCTCGCGGGGGCCGGCGTGCCGACGCCCCGGACGGAGGTCGCCTTCACGAAGGAGAGCGCGATGGAATCGATCGAGCGGTTCGGGTATCCCTGTGTGGTGAAACCCGTGATCGGCTCGTGGGGGCGGCTGCTGGCGAAGATCGACTCCCGGAGCGCGGCGGAAGCGATCTTGGAACACAAGTCGACCCTCGGGCACTACGAGCACAAGGTGTTCTACGTCCAGGAGTTCGTCGCGAAGCCCGGCCGCGACATCCGGGTCGTGGCTACTGACGGCGAGCCCGTGGGAGCGATGGTGCGCTCGTCGGACCACTGGCTCACCAACGCGGCGAAAGGGGCCGACACCGAGGAGTTCGACCTCGATAGCGAGGCCCGCGAGCTCGTCGCGCGCGCGAGCGACGCCGTGGGTGGCGGTCTCTTGGGAGTCGACCTGATGGAGACCGACGATCCCGACGCCGAACACTCCTACACCGTCCACGAGGTGAACCACACGGTCGAATTCAAGGCACTCGACGGCGTCGCCAACGGCGACGTACCAGCGAAGGTGGTCGACTGGCTCGAAGAGAAAGCGGAGACCACAAACGAAACTGCGGTCGCGGCACCATGACCCACACCGCGTCGGTCGTCGGCGCGAGCGGGTTCACCGGCGGCGAACTCCTCCGGCTCCTGCGGGGCCATCCCGAGTTCGAGATCGTCCAGGCCACCAGCCGCGAGTACGCGAACAAGACCGTGGGATCGGTCCACCCCAACCATCGGGAGCTCGATCTGCGGTTCAGCGAGCCCAGCGATCTCGACGAGGTGGACGTGCTGTTCGCCGCGACGCCCCACGGCGTGTCGATGGAGCACATCGACGCGTTTCGGGACGCGGCGGACACGATCGTCGATCTCTCGGCGGACTTCCGACTCGACAGTGAGGAACAGTACGACGAGTGGTACGACGGCCACAGCCGGCCTGAACTGCTCGACGAGTCGACGTACGCACTCCCCGAACGCCACCGCGACGAACTCACGGGTGCGTCGCTGATCGCGGCGGGCGGCTGCAACGCGACCGCCGCCATCCTCGGGCTCGGTCCGCTGTTCGACAGCGGGACCCTCGCGGGTGACGAGCGGATCGTGGTCGACGTGAAAGTCGGTTCGTCGGAGGGTGGAGCAGGCGGTGGAAAGGCGTCTTCCCACGCCGAGCGCTCGGGGGTCGTGCGGCCCTACGCCCCAACGGGCCACCGCCACGAGGCCGAGATCGAGCAGGAGTTCGGCTGCGAGACGGCGTTTTCGGCCCACGCGGTCGACATGATCCGCGGCGCGGCCGCGACCTGTCACGTCTTCCCGAGCGAGCCGGTGTCGACGGGCGACCTCTGGAGTGCCTACCGCGAGGCTTACGACGACGAGCCGTTCGTCCGCCTCGTGGCCGGTGGTTCGGGCGTGTATCGCTACCCCGAACCGAAGGCGGTCGCAGGGTCGAACTACGCCGAGGTCGGGTTCGAACTCGATTCGAATAATGAGAGGATCGTGGTGTTCGCCGCGATCGACAACATGATGAAGGGATCGGCGGGCCAGGCGATCCACGCCGCGAACGTCGCCCGCGGGTTCGACGAGCGCGCAGGGCTCGACTTTCAGGGACTCCATCCAGTGGGGGCACCCTGACCATGACGACGGTCGTGAAGGTCGGCGGCGCGCGGGCGGTCGATCCAGAGGGAACGATCGAAGACGTCGCGGCGCTCACAAGAGAGGGCGAGGGCTGTGTGGTCGTCCACGGTGGGTCGACGGCGGTCGACGAGACGCTCGAACGGTTGGGCGAAGAGCCGGAGTACGTCGAGACGCCCCAGGGCGTCGTCGGACGATTCACCGACGAGCGCACGATGGAGACGTTCGAGATGGTCCTGCCAGGCAAACTCAACACCGACCTCACGGCATCGCTTCGGAAGGCCGGTGTGGACGCCGTGGGACTGTCGGGCGTCGATGGCGGGCTCCTGACCGGCCCCCGGAAATCGGCCGTCAAGGTCGTCGAGAACGGCAAGACGAAGATCCGCCGGGGCGAGCACTCGGGGAAAATCACGTCGGTGAACGCCGATCTCCTCACCGGGTTGCTCGACGACGGGTACACGCCCGTCGTCACGGTCCCGATGCTGGCCGACGATGGCACCCCCGTGAACGCCGACGCCGACCGGGCGGCCGCAGCGGTCGCCGGCGCGCTCGGCGCGACGCTGGTGGTGCTGACCGACGTACCAGGCGTGCTCGCCGATCCCGACGATCCCGAAACGCTGATCGGACAGGCGAAAACGCCTGACGAGCTCGCACGGGTGGAGTCGGCCGCCGAGGGGTTCATGCGCAAGAAGGTGATGGCGGCGACGGAGGCGCTCGACGGCGGTGCGGCGTCGGTCGTCGTGGCCGATGCGAACGCCGACGATCCCGTGCTCGCGGCGCTCGACGGCGACGGGACGCACTTCGCGCCAGCAGCGATCGAAGCCGAAGCGGAGGTCGACGCATGAGCGGGTTCGTCCACAACGAGAAACCGATCAGGCTCCACGAGGGAGACGGCGTCCATCTCTACGACGCGGACGGCACGGAGTACCTCGACTGCGGGGCGAGCTATGCCTGCGCGCCGCTCGGGCACTCCCATCCCGACGTGACCGCGGCGATCACCGACCAGGCCGAGCGGCTGACGTTCGTCCAGGCGTCCTATCCCGTCGACGCGCGCGACCGGGCGCACGCAGCGCTCGAAGCCGCCGCACCCGACGGGTTGGAGAACGTCTGGCTCTGTAACTCCGGGACGGAGGCGAACGAGGCGGCGCTGAAGTTCGCGCGGAGCGCGACTGGAAACTCGAAGATCGTCGCCACGATGCAGGGGTTCCACGGCCGGACGATGGGCGCGCTCGCAACCACGTGGGAGAGCGAGTACCGCGACCCGTACGAACCCCTGATCGGCGACGTCGAGTTCGTTCCGTATGGCGACAGCGACGCGCTCACGGAGGCGGTCGACGACGAGACCGCAGCGGTGATCCTCGAACCCCTCCAGGGCGAGGGCGGGATCAACCTCCCCACCGAGGGGTATCTCGCGGCGGCGCGCGAACACACCGAGGCGGCGGGTGCAGCGCTGATCCTCGACGAGGTGCAAACGGGGATGGGGCGCACCGGCACGCTCTGGGCGTGCGAACGCGCGGGCGTCGTTCCCGACGTCCTCACGACCGCGAAGGGGCTCGCAAACGGCCTTCCCGCAGGAACCGCGCTGTGCGCCGACTGGATCGCCGAGGATCACGGCTCGCACAACGCCACCTTCAGCGGCGGGCCGGTGGTGAGCGCCGCGATCGACGCCACCGTTTCGACGCTCGTGGAAGAGGACGTGCCGGCCAACGCAGCCGCTGTCGGCGGGTATCTCGCGGACGAACTCGACGCCGCACTCGGCGATCGGGTTCGTGACGTGCGCGGCGAGGGGCTGATGATCGGGATCGAGGTCAAGCGCGGTTCGAACCGTGTGCTCCGGGATCTCGCGCTCGATCATCGGATCCTCGCGCTCCCTGCCGGCCGGTCGGTGGTCCGGCTGCTGCCGCCACTGATTCTCGACGAGAGCCAGGCAGATCGGATCGTTGACGCCTTCGCGGACGTGCTCGGGGGGCGGTCGGAATGAGCGAAGCGCTCACGGGCGTCTCGGCGAGCGCGGCGCGCGATCTGCTCGTCGAACTCGTCGAAACCCCCTCACCGACCGGTGAGGAGACAGCGTGCGCCGAGCGGCTCGTCACGTTCTTCGAGGATCACGGACGCGAAGTGTTCGTCGACGAGGTCGGCAACGTCCGTGCGCCCGCCGACGACTCCCTCCTCCTGACCTCCCACATCGACACCGTGCCTGGCGATATCCCGGTACGGATCGAACCAGGTGAGGACGAGCGCGATGGAAGCGAGGTGCTCTGGGGCCGGGGCAGCGTCGATGCAACCGGGCCCCTGGCTGCGATGACGGTCGCCGCCGTCCGCACCGGAGTGAGCTTCGCGGGCGTCGTCGGCGAGGAGGTCGATTCGAGCGGCGCGCGCCACCTCGTCGAGACCCGCGACGCGCCCGACGCGGTCGTGAACGGCGAACCCTCGGGCTGGAACGGGATCACGCTCGGGTATCGCGGGCTACTCGCAGGCACCTACGTTGCCACGAGCGAGTCCGGCCACACCTCTCGGCCGGAGAACAGCGCGATCGAGGACGCGATCGACTGGTGGGAGCGGGTGCGGGATACGGTGGCCGATGACCGCGACGAGTGGACACCCGTGTTCGAGCGCGTGACGCCCAAACCCATCGAGGTCCACGGCGGAACGAGCGACGATGGGCTCTCCGTCGAGGCGACGATGGACGTCCAGTTCCGCGTACCACCGAGCCTCACCGTCGAGGAAGTCCGTGAGGCCGCCGACGGCGAACTGAACGGCGGCACCGTGCGGTGGTACGACGAAGTCTCGCCGGTCATGACTTCCCCACGGAACCCGGTCGCACGGACGTTCCGCGGTGCGATCCGGCGGGCGGACGGCGAGCCGCGCCTGCTCCGCAAGACGGGCACGAGCGACATGAACATCTACCAGACGTGGGACTGTCCGATGGCGACCTACGGACCAGGCGATTCGGACCTCGACCACGCACCCGACGAGCGCCTCTCGCTCGACGAGTTCGACCGCTCGACGAGAGTGCTCGAAGACGTCGCCGAACGGCTCGGAGGCAGCGCATGACACGTCATTTCACCGACATCGACGATCTCTCGGCCGACGAACTCGAAACGGTGCTCGACACCGCTGCCGAGCTCAAGACACAGGTGGAACACGACGAGCCACATCCCCTGCTCGAACGGCGGACCCTCGGAATGGTGTTCGAGAAGCCGAGCGCTCGTACCAGGATCTCCTTCGAGACCGGGATGACCCAGCTCGGCGGCCACGCGATCTTCTTGGGTCCGGACGACATCGGGCTCGGCGAGCGCGAACCTCTCAAGGACACCGCCCGAACCCTCTCGGGATACGTCGACTGCGCGATGGTCCGGCTGTTCGATCACGCGGATTTAGAGGAGCTCGCGGCTTACGCCGATGTGCCGATCGTCAACGGACTGACCGACGACGCCCACCCCTGTCAGACCCTCGCGGATCTGCTGACGCTCCGCGAGACGGTGGGGTTCGACGCGCGGGTGGCGTGGGTCGGCGACGGCAACAACGTCGCGCAGTCGTTCGTTCTGGGGTGTGCGCTCGCCGGGATCGACCTCACGGTGGCGACGCCCCCGGAGCACGGCATCGATCCCGGCGTGCTCGATCGCGCCGCAACGATCGGGACCGCACCCGACGTGACGACCGACCCGGAAGCAGCGGTCGCCGGTGCGGACGCGGTCTACACCGATGTCTGGGTGAGCATGGGCGAGGAAGCCGAGCGCGAGACGAAACTCGCCACGTTCGAAGAGAGTGGGTTCCAGATGAACGCCAACCTCCTCCCGGAGGACGCGACCGTGCTCCACTGCCTGCCCGCCCACCGGGGCGAGGAGATCACCGAGAACGTGCTCGAAAGCGATCGAGCGGCGGTGTGGCAGCAAGCCGAAAACCGACTCCACGCCCAGAAAGGACTCCTCGCGTTCCTCCTCGACGCGCTGTGAGACCGAAACGACGCCCGTGAGGGCGGAATCGTACGGGAGACGTTTGCCGCTACTACCCAGATAGCGACACATACGAACGGGAAATTTCGAGAGAGTTACGCGGGACTCGACCAGCACTTGGAAAAATTACTATTTATCCAGGTGTGGCACTCGGACTCGTGCGTCACCGCACACGAGACCAATGAGTAACGAACCAGACGACACCGAACGCACCGACAGTTCCTCCGTACTGGGGGACGCAAGCGAGTATCTCCCCTCGCGGCGATCGTTCATGACCGACGCGGCGACAGTGGGCGGCGGCGTGTTGGCCTTGTCGGCGCTCGGCGGAACGGCGGCAGCCGAGGGTCACGAGGGTGACGGCGGTAACGGTAGCGGAGGTGGAAGCGGAGACGTCAGCGACATCGACGTTCTCAACTACGCGCTGTCGCTGGAACACCTCGAAGCCGCGTTCTACAACGACTTTCTCGACAGCCATTCGGAGAGCGAGGTCGAGAACACGGACGTCGCGAAGTACTTCGCGCGACCGACGCTGCGGTACTCGGTGTACCAGCAGATCCAGGACGTCCGCGATCACGAGGAGGCCCACGTCGAGGCGCTGACACAGACGATCGGCGATCTCGGCGGCACGCCCGTCGAACCCGCCGAGTACGAGTTCTCCTACGACACGATGGAGGAGTTCGTCGCGATCGCCGACCGGCTCGAAGCCGTCGGCGTCTCGGCGTACGCGGGCGCGGCACCGCTGCTCTCGAACCCCGACCTGATCCCGCCGGCGCTCTCGATCCACAGCGTGGAGGCCGAACACCAGACGTACTTCCAGCTACTCCACCTCCAGCGACCAGCCCCCGACGCGTTCAATCCCGCGCGCTCGATGGACCAGGTGCTCCCGATCGCCAACCAGTTCGTCGCCGGCGCGGACGGTGGCGGTGGGCGGATGTTCACCGCGACCGTCGCAAACGTCTCGACGCCAGGCACGCTCGACGTCGATCGGGCGGACGGCGTCGTGCCGCTCTCGCCGCCCGTCTGGGCGGTGTACTCCGGCGGCGAGAACCCCGCGTTCGTTCCGGGCGAGGATGCCAACGAGGGAACCGAGATCGTCGCCGAGGACGGGTTCCCGATGACGTTGGCCCAGACGGTGGCGAGCGCCGAGAACACCACCGATAGCGGCGTCGCTCCCTCGCCAGGCGGCTCGCTGGAGACGCCTGCACTCGGTCCGGGCGAGTCCGTCGAGTTCGGCTTCAGCGCCGCACCGGGCGATCAGTTCACGATGGAGACGATGTTCGTCCAGTCGAACGACTGGTTTTACGGGTTCGAGGGGCTCTCGCTGTTCAACGGTGAGGAGCCGATTTCTGGCAGCGTGACCGACCACATCGCGGTCTACGACGCCGGCACCGAGGCCGACACCGCGCCGGGCACCGGTCCCGACCAGAAGCCCGTCCAGGACCCCGAGGCGATGGACGTCGGCCCCAAGGAAGACGAATCGATACAGTTGGCCGCAGAGCGCCACCCCGACTTCGACATCCCCGACGCCAGCGAGATCCTCGAGGTAACGATCACGCCCCAGTGAACGCGATGTGGACGCCGGTTTCAGGGTGCTCCGCGTTTTTTGCCACGGCGAGCGATGTCTCGTGCTCGAAACGGGGGCCCAACATATATCCCCAGGGCGCGAGAGTGGGTTCGAGAGCGAAGATGGAGAAGGCGCTGTGGTATCTCTTTACGGCGACGCGTGGCGGCGTGAACCGCGTCCGCGTCGTCCGGGCGCTCGCCGAGCGGCCGAAAAACGCAAACCGTCTCGCCGAGGAGTTGGACATCGCCTACACCACCGCTCGCCACCACCTCGATATGCTCTGTGATCACGACGTCGTCGAACGAAGCAACGAGGACTACGCCGCGCTGTTCTTCCTCACCGACCAGTTCGAACGAAACCGTGATGAGTTCGAACGCATAGCGAAACACGTGGAGACCGACGGATGACAACCCTCCCTACCATCCTGATGAGCGACACGATGACGATCGCCAGTTTGCTCTCCGGCGTGAGCATCGTGATGCTACTCGCGCTCACGGCAGTGTGGCTCAACAACTACCGGACGTTCCGGACGCCGCTGGTGCTCGGACTGGTCGCCTTCGGCGCGGTGTTGCTCGTCGAGAACGGCGTCTCGCTCTACTACTTCTTCACCATGCGAAGTCTGTACGCGATGGACCCGGGCGTCCAGCAGGTAATCGCGGCGATGCGGGCGTTCCAGGCGGTCGCGCTCGTTTTCCTGACCTACGTGACGATGAAGTGACGGTGGCGTCGTCGTTCTGACGGCTGGCGAAAAATCGAAGTTCGTTTCGGACGGTTCAGCGGAGCGCCGCGTAGACGACGCCGAGGAGCAGGCCGTAGACGGCGTGTCCTGGCAGGCTCCCCGGCAGCGCGAAGTTCGGGAACGGTGGCGCGCCCGCAAAGCCCACCGCACCGAGCCAGAGCGGCATCACGACCGCCGCGAGCACCACCCAGAGCACGACCCCGTAGACGAGGCCGACCACCGCCGACCGGCCGACACCCCGCCCGACGCCGGTGCCGGTCGCGACGGCAGCGAACACCACGCCGAGGATCGCGCTGTGGGCCATGTGGACGACCCAGCCCGCGAGCCCGTTCGGTGGGGGCGCAAGGGCGTACAGCGCCGGGATCGCCACCTCGATCACCGGCTGCATCATCATCGTGATCATCGCGCCCATGGCCGCGCCACCGACGAGGCCACCGACGATACCCGCCTGCCAGTCGGCGAGCCCGGTGCTGGTCGTCGTCGCCGTTTCGGATCGAGTTTCTTGGCTCATGCGCGAGGTGATACACTACGAAGCGACATAACCGCGCTGCGCGTTGACAGCCAGCACGCAATGGCGTGGACCACACACGACCGAGGGCCGAGGTTTATGCTCCGGGCGGTCGAATCGGGACCATGACCGAGGCCGACCCCAGCCCCCAGCGGTTTCGCGATCTCATGCTCGATTCTGAACCGGGGTTCGAGGAAGTGATGGTCTGTGTGTTCGACATCCAGCGCCACGAGACGCGGACCTACCGAACGCTGCTCGATCAGCCGGACAGTACCGTCGAGGAGTTGGCCACGGAGCTGGAGCGGGATCGCTCGAACGTCAATCGATCACTATCGACGCTCCGCGAGAAGGGGCTCGCAGAGCGGGGGCGGCGACTCCTCGACGGCGGCGGGCACGTCTATCAGTACACCGCGACGCCGCTGCCGGAGGCCAAGGAGCTGATGCACGACACGCTCGACGAGTGGACGGCGTACGTCCACTCGCGGATCGACGAGTTCGGCGAGGAGATGGTGTAATCGTCCGCGAGGAGCGCTCACGGGGTGGTCGTCGACTGTGTGGCTGCACCCGGCTGTTCGGGACGACTGCCGAGCGTGAGCGAGAGGGTTCGTCGCTCGCCGTTGCGGAGCACGGTGACGTCGATCGTATCACCGGGTGACGCCTGAAGCGCGAGATACGACGAGAGTCCCTGAAGGGTGTCGATCCGCTGGCCACCGAGTCCCACGATGACGTCACCGCGCCGGAGTACACCGGCCGACGGTCCGTCGCCGGAGGGGTCACGGGTGATGACCACACCCCGAGGTCGATCGAGACCCACTTGCTCGGCGGTTCGCGGTGTGACCGGCTCCAACCGCACGCCCATGTAGGCGTGGTCGTACTCGCCGTTCTGGATGAGTGCGGGCACCACACGGTCGACGAGCGCGGCCGAGATGGCGAAGGCGAGGTTGTCGCCGCCGCCGGAGTTGATGACGCCCACGACCTCGCCGTCGAGGTTCACGAGCGGCCCGCCCGAGTTACCGGGGTTGACCGGAGCCCCAGTCTGAATGCCGTCGGGGATCGTGTAGCCGTTCGGCGCGGGGATCGACCGATTCACGCCGCTGACGAGTCCCGACGTGACCGATCCTTCGAGTCCGTATGGATTGCCGATCGCGACCACCTCGGTTCCGATGGCGGGCTGGTCCTCGACCAGCGGGAGCGGTGTCGCGTGGTCGGGCGGGGTCCGGACGTCGAGAACGGCGAGATCGCTCGACGGATCGGTGCCGACGACCGACGCCGAACGCCACTCACCCTCCGAGAAGCGCACCTCGACCGTCGAGGCGTTGCTGACGACGTGAGCGTTCGTCACGACGTAGCCGTTCCGGAAGACGAACCCCGATCCCTGGCCGCCCCCACCTATCCCACCAGTCACGCTGACCAGCACGACCGAGCCGACCGTCTGGCGGTAGACGCGCGTGTACGGGCTCGGTGTGTCGCCGGCGGTCGCGTTGCCGTCGGTGGCGGTCGCGGTGTCGCCGGTCGCGTTCGCGTCCGCGGTGGCGGCAGTCGCGTTCGCCGGGCCGTCGGCCGTGGTTTCGGCGGGCGTCGAGCGGGTCGTCGAGGAAGCAGTCGTCGAGTTGGTCGTCGTTTGATCGCCGAGTGCGCCCCCACAGCCGGCGAGCCCGGCGGCGAGTGCCGTCCCGAGCGCACCGAGATACGCCCGGCGCGTCGTCCGCGCGTCGTCCATACCCGAGACAGGGATTTCGGACGGGTAAGTGGCGTGCTTTCGAGTGTCTCGCCACCAAATACCATTCATCTGGACTGTACGAACCTCACGGACCGGCCCACTTTTGCCCGCCCGGGCAGTCCCGTCGCGTGATGACCGATCTCACGCTTGCGCGCGACGAGCCAACGCCCGACGTCGCGGCCGACGGCACGTGGCTCGCGTGTATCGAGTGCGGTGCGGTCCACGCCCCGTTCGACGCACCGATCTACCGATGTCCCGACTGTAGTGGGCTCCTCGAAGCGCGCTACGCCGAGTATCCCACCTTCGAGACGTTCGCCGAGGAGGGTCGCGGCGTCTGGCGCTACGCCGCGTCGCTGCCCTTCGAGAGCGGCGTGTCGCTCCCGGAAGGCGACACGCCACTCCACGCCGTCCCACGGCTCGAAGACGAGATCGGCACCCGGACGCTGCGGATCAAACACGAGGGGATGAACCCGACGGGGAGTTTCAAGGACCGCGGGATGACCGTCGGGGTCCGGGTCGCTGCTGAACTGGGTGTCGGCCGCCTGGCGTGCGCCTCGACCGGCAACACCAGCGCGGCGCTCGCGGCCTACGGCGGTCGCGGCGGGATGCAGACGCTCGTGCTCCTCCCAGCAGGAAAGGTCGCGGCGGGGAAGGTCGCCCAGGCGAGCCTCCACGGCGCACGAATCCTCGAAGTCGACGGTAACTTCGATGCGTGTCTCGATATCGTCGCCGAACTCGCCGACCGCGGCGAGGCCTACCTCCTCAACTCGCTCAACCCCTTCCGACTGGAGGGCCAGAAGACGATCGGGTTCGAGATTCTCGAACGGTACCAGGCCGACTACGGCCGGTATCCCGATCGGATCGTTTTGCCGGTGGGGAACGCGGGCAACACCGCAGCGCTCTACAAAGCCTTCCGCGAACTCGTCGCGAGCGGAGCGCTCGATGCCGAGGACGTGCCGAAGCTCACCGGCGTCCAGGCCGCGGGGGCCGCGCCGATGGTCGAGGCGATCGAGGAAGGGGCCGCGGACATCGAGCGCTGGGAGTCGGTCGAGACCCGCGCCACGGCGATCCGGATCGGCAACCCCGTGAACGCCCGGAAGGCGCTGCCTGGCATCCGGAAGACCGGCGGGACGGCGGTCGCCGTTGCGGACGACGAGATCACCGACGCCCAGCGCGCGCTCGCGAGCGAGGGCGTCGGGGTCGAACCTGCCTCTGCGGCGAGCGTCGCCGGCCTCCGAAAGCTCCGCGAGGCGGGCGTCGTCGAGAGCGACGAGGACGTGGTCTGCCTGACGACCGGCCATCTCCTGAAGGATCCCGACGCCGCGGCCGCAGCCGGGACGGAGCCGGAGCCAGTGCCGAACGACACCGATGCGGTGCTCGATCACCTGCGTGGCGAGTGAAACTGGAAGGTATGAACAACAGACGAGATGAGAGACTATCAGTCGATACGTCCCGATCTACCATCGCTCTCACAGGCGTACGCCGTCGGTACGGCTATCGGATTGACGATCGCTGCGGTTGCGGCAGCACTCGTTAGTGTGGCTGTGATCGGGACTGTTGCCCGCACTCTCGATCTACAGGGAACAGTTCTCGTCCGAATAATCCAGTTTGCACAGGTTCAGATTGGCTTTTTGCTCGTCGCAGTCGGCTACCTCATCCGTCGAGACACGCCACGTCGCTCTCTCCGATTTCGTTTCCCGTCCCTCCATGATTTCGGCTGGCTGGTGCTGTTGTGTGCTCTTATCGCTGTCGTGAGCGCGCCCGACAGTACGTGGTTCCTCACTCCCGCACTCACTACCGATCCAGTCGCGTGGGTCGTCGTCTTCGTCTGGTGGTTTCTGATAACTGCACCGGCCGAGGAACTGCTGTTCAGGGGTATCATACAGGGACGCCTCAAATCGTCGTTCTCCGTGATAACGGCTGTAGTGCTTGCAGCCGGGCTCTTCGCCGGAATGCACGTCGGGTTCGCGCTGTATCGTGGCTACGGAGGAAACTTTCTCGGACTCGCTGCGGTGATGTTCGCTACTGGCCTGCTTTTCGGAAGTGTCTACGAGAGAACCGGGAACCTCGTCGTTCCGAGTTTCGCACACGCCCTCTTCTGGCTTTCACCCGCGTTGCTCGCGTATCTGTGATGGTGTGAGTCGAGTTACAAGAGGGTATCACACCTCATGCGCCTGCTCGCGGCCGATCAGTCGAACGTCGATATGCTGCGGTCATCGACTACTACCGCGAGCATTCCCACGCGGCTGAAGAATAAAGACCAGCGGTGACGTAGTACAGGTGAATAGAATGGCACAGTCCACCGAAAACGACTACCGGGAGGAGCGAGCGCGGCTCCGCAAGCAGGTCAAAAACGCCGACTCGGAAACCGAGCGGCGCGAAGCGATCCTTCGGCTCGCGGAGATCAACCGCGAGATCCACGCCGAGACCTACGAGAAGCTCGCCCGCGAGTAACGCAGGCGCTCGGATACGATTCCCTTACTCCGTTCCGTTCAGCGCGATGTACCGCGTCTCGATCACGCGATCGTCGTCCTCCAGCCGGTTCTGGAGCTCCTCGGAAACCGGCTCGTCGAGATTGTACACCGTCATCGCCTCGCCGCCGATGACCTGGCGGGCGTTGAACATCCCCGCGATGTTGATGTCCGCATCGCCCAACACGGTGCCGATGAAGCCGATCAGGCCCGGCTCGTCGTCGTTGCGCGCGACCAGCATGTGGCCGGCGGGGATCGCGTCGACACGGAACCCGTCGATCCGGACGATCCGGGGGTCCTCGCCGGCGAACAGGGTGCCACAGACGCCGATCTCCGTGTCGCCGTTGGTGACGGTGACGGTGACGAGGCTCTGGAAGTCTTCGGCCGTGCGGGTCTTCGATTCGACGACCTCGATCCCGCGCTCCTCGGCGATTCGCGGGGCGTTGACCGCGTTGACCTGCCATTCGAGCGGTTCGAACACCCCTTCGAGGGCGCTCGCGGTGACGAGATCGACCTCCTCGCTTGCGATGTCGCCCTCGTAGGTTACCTCGATCGTCTCGATCCGCCCGTCGAGGAGTTGGGTCGCGATCTTGCCGGCGGTCGAGGCGATGTCGAGGTACGGCCGAACCCGGGGGAACGCGCTCGCGTCCATCGAGGGGGCGTTGAGCGCGTTCATCACCGGTTTCGACTCGAACGCGGCGAGCACCTGATCGGCGATCGAGGTCGCGACGTTCTCCTGGGCGGCGTGGGTGCTCGCACCGAGGTGGGGGGTGACGATCACGTCCTCCACATCCAGGAGGGGGCTGTCCGACGAGAGGGGTTCCTCAGCGTAGACGTCGATCGCCGCGCCCGCGAGCGGTCCGTCCTCCACTGCGGCAGCGAGTACCGCCTCGTCGACGACGCCGCCCCGTGCGCAGTTGATGAGGTAACCGCCGTCGAGCGCCGCGAGTTCGTCCTCGGCGATCAGGTTCTCGGTCTCGGGCGTGAGCGGCGTGTGGAGGGTGAGGACGTCCGCGCTCGCGAGACACTCGTCGAGTTCAACGAGCTCTGCCCCCAAATTGGCGGCGCGCTCCTCCGAGATGTACGGATCGTACGCCACGAGGTTCATCCCGAGCCCGTCGAGCTTCTTTGCGACCTCCTGACCGACCCGACCGAACCCGACGATCCCGAGCGTCGCGCCGTTGAGCTCAGTGCCGAGATAGTCGCTTTTGGCCCACTCGCCGGTTTTGAGTCGAGCGTGGGCCTGGGGGATCGATCGCGCGGCCGCGAACGTCATCGCGACGGTGTGCTCGGCGGCCGCCCGGACGTTGCCCTCGGGAGCGTTGGCGACGATCACGCCGGCCTCGGTCGCGGCATCGATGTCGATGTTGTCGACCCCGATCCCTGCCCGGCCGACGATCACCAACTCCTCGGCGGTCGCGAACAGTTCCTCGGTGACGTCGGTGCCCGATCGGACGACGAGGGCGTTCGCGTCGGCGACCGCTGCGTGGAGCGCGTCGCCAGTGACGTCGTAGGCCGTCTCGACGGTGTGACCGGCCTCGCGCAGCCGGTCGAGACCTGGCTCCGCGATGGGATCGGTGACGAGTACTTTCATATCGGGGCGAACGACGCGGCGGGCATAACCTTTGCTTCCCGGGCACAAATCGCCGGCCAGTGGTGACTCGAACGGCTCAGTTGCGGTACAACGAGAACGCGATGCCGAGTGCGACCGTCGCGCCGCCAGCGAGAACGTCGCCGAGACCCCCGTCCACGCCGAACCGAGTCAACAACACGAAGACGAGCGCGTAGAACCCATAGCCGATCGTGCTGGCGACGACCGCCCAGACGAACGCCGGTCCGATCGACAGCTGGATGTCCCACTCGCGGTAGAGCGTCGGGATCCCGACACCCACGCCCAGCAGCGCACCGAACGCCAGGAACGAACCGCCAGCCCACGCTTGAGTGATGTAGGCTCCCGCAACACCGAGTATCGACCCAGTGAGTGTGACGACCGTCGACGACGAGATCGAATCGATCCCGAACCGTGACGACGAGTCGGTTTCGGACATATCGGAATCACGATCGATCGTGTTGTGAACCTTCTGGAAGAAACGACGACGACAGACAGCGACCGTCGAACGATGGTTCGTAGCGGTCGCGCCGTCGGCGGAACAGGAAAGCGAGCCAGCACGGCTGCACCCGAGCGCTTATTCGGATCCTCGCCCATCTCCCACCGATGAGACGTCGGCGGTTCCTCGACGCGGCCGCGGCGGCCGGGATGATCGGGCTCGCGGGGTGTTCCGGCGAGAGCGATCGAGACGGAGCCGCGACGGATAGTCCGAGCGATACGGCCGAAACCGGCCAGGAGACCAGCAGCGCGCGGCGGAGGCAAACGACGGCCACCGAATCCGCGCCTGCGGGTCCGGATTTCGTCTGGGCCGAGCAGAAGATCTGGCGGGACGAGCGCGTGCGCGAGAACCTCTTCGCGTTCGCCGCGCGTCACGATCTCGTGGTGGTGATCGCGAAGGCGGATGCCGACGCCGACGATCTTCCGGCACTCGAAAAACCCCTGGCTGCGGCCGCCCGCCACGGCACCGAGGTGTGGCTGAACGTCGGCGTTCTCAAACAACTCACGCCGAGCGAGTTCGTCGGTGATGGGGCGAAGCGCCGCCGCCACCTCGACGGGCTCGAAGCCGTCGTCCGTCGCTATCGGGACTTTTTCCCAACGGGGCGGATCGTGCTCTGGCAGGAGGCTCCCGTCGGCGGGCGGTGGAACGAGGACGGGACGTGGAACGATCGCGCCGTCGAGAATCTCGAACGCCTCGGCCCCCGGATCTTCGCCGCGCAGAAACGACGCGTCGAGAACGTTGCGCCGAACGTCGACGTCGGGATCTTCGTCCATTTCCCGTACATCGTGGACGGGAAACAGCCGGAGACGTTCGAGACGCTCACGGCGGACCTGAAATCCCGGGGCGCGCTGCCCGATTTCACGTTCACCGACTTCTACCGAGGCTGGTACGCCAAAGACGTGGGTCCCGGCCCCGCGAACGCCGCGGTTCGGAGTCTCGTCACGAACGCTCGGGAGCTGACCGACGATCGGCCGGTCAGCTACCTCGGCGAGCCCCACACGATCAACCCCCAGTACACCCCGAGCCGACAGGCGATGTGGATGGATCTCCGGGCGGCGCTCGGAGCCGGTGCGGAGGGCGTCGGCTGGTACGCGAGAACGGCGTACAAGGAAACGAAACACGGGTTCGACCCCTTCGTTCCGAACGTCGGACCGGCGGCACGCGACGGGCCACGCGCCAGCACGCTGACGTTCGCTCGCGACCGCTACCAGTACGCCTACGCCGCGCTTCGGGCGAAACGCGATAGCGATATGGCCGGTGGTCGGGGTGCGTCCGAGCGCCGATTCGATCTCTGGCTCGCCGGCTCCGAATTCGACTTCTACGAACACCGACTCTCGTTGCGAACCCGGGCGGGCGAGTGGCAGTTCGTCGGGGATTTCGACGGATACGTCGACGGTGACTACCCGTACGGCGACGGGAGCGATCAGGTGTCGATCTTCCGGGGCCTCTCGCGCGAGCGCTTCGATCGGGACGGCAGCCTCGAAGTCGCCGTCGAAACCGCCTCCGACAGCGACGGCGCGCGTCTCGACGCCGTGCTGGCGATGCCCGAAGACGTGAGCACCTATCTCGCGGAGCCGGCAGCGACGGAGCTCTACGGCTCGCGAACGGACGTCCACGAGTTCGGAGTAGGCCACGAACGCGTGAACACACGGCTCGCAGCCGGCGATTCGCGACGGTTCGGCGTGGAACTCGGTGAACCACAACGCCCACTCGACGAGCTCGTCTTCCCCGATCACCGCACACAGCGCGAGCGATTGGGACGGCTCGAATCACGCGACAGGTTCGACCCCGACGACTACTTCGACCTCTGGGTGTCCACCGAGACGACGACCGAAGACGGGAGCGAGTCAGGAAGTATCGAGGAACTCGGTCTGGTCGGTGACGACGGACGAAAACCGCTGAGCGAAGCGAGCACGGCGGTATCGACAGCCGACGGCGGAGCGGTCTGGTACGGCATCGATCGCAGTGATCTCGCCAATCGTGACGGCTCGATCACCGTCGAGGTGACCGGTGACGCCCGGGAGCTGGTGACCGGTGTGTACGCGATGCCGTACGCCGGCACCGTCACGTTCAGACCCGCTGCGGAAGCGATGGAGCTCCTCGAAACTGATCGAGCGAGCGCGCGGACGTTCGCCATCGCCCACGAAGAAGAGTGATTCGTCCGCACTAGCTCGGCGATCACCGGATTCGGATAAGTTGAAACGTCGCGCGCCGAAGGCCTCCTCATGAAACTCGTCGCGTTCGACTTCGACGGCACGCTCTCGGACTCGGAGATGACGGTCCTGCTCGGTGCACAGCGCGGCGTCGCCGACGAGATGGAGGCGATCACCGAGCGTGCGATGAACGACGAGATCGGCTACGCGGAGAGCCTCCGCGAGCGGGTCGGCCTGCTCGAGGGGCTCTCGGCGGACGCGGTCGAGACGGCCTTCGAACAGGTCGAGCTACGACCCGGAACCATCGAGACCGTTCGCGCGCTGAACGACGCGGGCGTGGTCACGGCGATCGTCACCGGCGGGTTCGGCCGCGGAGTCGAGAGCGCGCTCGCGCGGAACGATCTCCCGGTCGACACCATCGTCGCCAATCAGCTCGTTTTCGACGACGAGGGCGACCTCACCGGCGAGGTCGAGGGACCGCTGATCGAGGGGACGAAAGACGATGCGCTCCAGGCGGTCGCGAACAACGCCGGCCTCACACTCGACGACACGGTGGCGGTCGGCGACGGTGCGAACGACCTCCCGATGCTCGAAGTCGCGGGGTTCGCGGTGGGCTACGAACCGAAACCCGCCGTCGAACCGCACTGTGACGAGGTCGTGGCGTCGATGGACGAACTGCAGGAACTTCTCGAAAGACGGGGTGTGCTCCCCGAAATGTGAGTGGGCAGCAACTGTCGGCTACGCCCGAGTAATCCGTACTGGCGATCCCTGATCTGATCACTCCGGTATAGGAACGTTGTCGGCGCTCCCGCCGTAGCGATACATATTATAGACCGCTTCGATTCCTGCTACGGCAAAGGCAACTCCGAAGAGCAATACGATCAGATGACCACCGATCACGAACAAGAATCCCGCAATTGCGAACAGGAAGATTGCCATAGCGGTCTGTATGTATCGGTTTTGACGAACCGAGCGAACGTGGCGTTGCACCCGCTCCGAAAATCGAGTCGATAAGAGAAGTGTTCCGATTACCGCATAGAAAACCATCTCTGCAGAACTGATGTATTCTGGCCCACCGATAGTCGCGTAGCTGAGAAGTCCTACACCAACAATAGAAAGCGATGAAACGGCGAGGAGCATATCACAGAACCCGCCGACCTCAGTTCTCATCGGTGAAGTGTTCTCACAGATCATATTTAGGTTTGTTCCCCGCGCCTGATGACTGATCGGATGGAGGTCGGTGGGGGGGTCGAACCGGATTCAGTCGCCGAACAGGCTGGCGTGGACGGGTGCGAACTCGGTGTCGCCGTCGGTGTCGGCGCGCGCGTCGGTCACCGCTCGGCCGGCGACACCATCGGCGAGGAAGTCGGCGATCGGCGGGCCGACGTTCTCGGGTTCGACGAGGAAGGCGTCGTGGCCGTGGTCGGAGTCGATCACGTGGTGGGCGGTCTCGACGCCCGTAGTCCGGAACGCGTCGGCGAGGGCTGCGGCCTGGTCCGTGGTGAAATGCCAGTCACCGGTAAAGGAGAGACAGAGTACTTCGCCGTCGAAGCCCGCGAGTGCGTCGGCGTCGGACGCGTGGCCCGCCGCGAGGTCGTACTCGTCCATCGCGCGTGTGAGATACAGGTAGCTGTTGGCGTCGAAGCGATCGACGAACGTGTCGGCGTTGTAATCGAGGTACGACTCGACGTCGCGGTAGGGGAAGAAGCCAGCGGCCGGATCGGCAGGGAAGGCGTCGCGGGCGGCGTCCCGGCCCGCGGCGCGCCGGCCGAACTTCGCTTCCATCGACTCCTTCGAGAGGTACATCACGTGGCCGAGTTGGCGCGCGATTGCGAGGCCGTCGTCGGGCTCGGGGCCGCCGTAGTAGTCGCCGCCCGCCCAGTTCGGATCGGTGGTGATCGCCCGCCGGGCGATCCCGTCGATGGCGACGCACTGGGAATCGAGCCGCGCGGCAGTCGCCACCGGGATCGCGCGCTCGACGCGCTCGGGGTAGCGTTTCACCCATTCGAGGACGTTCATCCCACCCACGGAGCCGCCGACGACGGCGTGGAGCCGGGAAACGCCGAGTTCGTCGAGCAGCCGGCGCTGGGCGCGGGTCCAGTCGGTCACGGTGACCGGCGGGAAGTCGGTTCCGTAGGGCTCGCCGGTTTCGGGGTCGGTCGAGGCCGGTCCCGTCGAGCCGTAACACGAACCGGGGACGTTCACGCAGACGGCGAAGTACTCAGTCGTGTCGATCGCTTTTCCAGGTCCGACGATCGCGTCCCACCACGCGCGGGCCTGGCCCGCCGCGTCCCCGTGCTGGCCATCGGGCCCCGATCGGGGGCTCGATTTCTCCCCGCGCGGGCCGCTGGCGACGTGGGCGCTGCCGGTGAGCGCGTGACAGACGAGCACCGCGTTGTCGCCGGTGAACTCGCCGTAGGTCTCGTAGGCGAGTTCGAGGTCCGAAAGCGACTCGCCGCACTCGAACTCGAACGCGCCGATCGACCGGGTGTCGCGCGTCGCTTGAGTCATGGTATCGCCCCGTCGAGATCCGCCACGATGTCCGCCTCGTCCTCGATACCCACCGAGAGCCGGACGAGATCGGGCGTCACGCCCGAGGCGCGCTGCTGTTCGGCCGAGAGCTGGGCGTGGGTGGTGCTCGCGGGATGGATCACCAGCGTCTTCGCGTCGCCGACGTTCGCAAGGAAGCTCGCGAGGTCGGTGTCCTCACAGAGGCGCTTGCCGGCCTCGTACCCGCCCTCCAGTCCGAACGCGATCATGCCGCCGAATCCTCCCTCCAAGTATTCGCTGGCGGTGTCGTGAGTCTCGTGATCGTCGAGGCCGGGGTAGGCGACCCACGAGACCTCGTCGTGGCTTGTGAGAAACTCGGCGACTCCGTGGGCGTTCGCAGAGTGGCGTTCCATCCGGAGATCGAGGGTTTCGAGCCCCTGAAGCGTGACCCACGCATCGAACGGTGACTGCTGGTCGCCGAGGCTCCGGATCGCACGCTGGCGGGCGGCCGCGGTGAACGCGCGGTCGCCGAACTCCTCGGCGAAGTTCAGGCCGTGGAATGCGGGGTTGTCGCCAGCGATTTCGGGGTACTTCTCGGAGTGCTCGCCCCACGGGAACGACCCGCCGTCGATCAGCGCGCCGCCGATCGTCGTGCCGGAGCCGTGGAGCCACTTCGTGGTCGACTCCCAGACGAGGTCCGCGCCGTGTTCGAGGGGGCGGCAGAGTGCAGGCGTGGCGAAGGTGTTGTCGACGAAGAAGGGAACGTCGTTGTCGTGGGCGACGGCGGCGACAGCTTCGAGGTCGGGCGTCACTAGCGAGGGGTTGCCGATGGTCTCGCAGTGGACGTAGGCGGTGTTTTCGTCGATCGCCTCGTCGTACGCCGCGGGATCGAGCGTGTCGACGAACCGGGCCTCGATCCCACGGCGCGCAGCGGTGTGGCTGAGGTAGGCGTGGGTGCCGCCGTAGATCGAGGCGGCGCTCACGACGTTGTCGCCCGCCTCGCAGAGCAGGAAGGTCGCGGCGTCGAGCGCGGCCATCCCCGACGCGGTGCAGAGCGCGCCCACGCCGCCTTCGAGGTCGGCGAGGCGGCGTTCGAGCGTGGCGACCGTGGGATTCGAGATCCGGGAGTAGACGTCGCCCTCCGCTTCGAGCGCATAGAGATCGGCGGCGCGGTCGGCGTCGTCGAAGGTGTAGGAGGTGGTCTGGTACAGCGGCGGCGCGCGCGATCCCGTCGCCGGATCCGACGCTTGCCCAGCATGGACACATCGTGTCCCGAAGCCTCGCTGCTCGTCGTCGGTCATGTATGTGGTGCATATATCTACGGGTATCTATAACCACGAGTTACGGCAAGTGTCGCCGGTCCCCGATCCGTCGAGTCGTCGGTCGGCTGTTCGCGGCGGCCTTGCTCCTGCCAACCACAACCCTATTCGGCAGGAGCCCTGGAAAAAGGACGATCAGCATGTCCGACGACACACCCGAGGAAGCGATCGAGCGTGGTCTCGCGGCGTATTTCGCGAGCGACGTGCTCGAAGACATCATGGAGGCGCTCGATATCGACGCACTCGCCGAGGGAGCAGCGCTCGACGACGCCGTCGAGTACGAGCGGCTCGGTCGAACGCTCGGTAAACTCATCGGTCGTGCGGCCGCAAAGGGCGTGAACAACTCCGGACTGCTCGGCCGGATCATGACCGAGACCGCCGGCACCGAAGTCGGCGGCCGAGCGGGTGAGGCGGCCGCGGTAGCGCTGGTCGAACACGGCGACGCCGACGCAGCCGTCGAACGGGTTCGAGGACTGATTGCCACCGGCAACGTCGCCGGGCTCGCCGACGAGATCGGTGCGATGGTCGAGGACGCTGGTCTCGATGGAGCCAACGCAGGGCCGTCGGCGGACGCCGACTGGACCGAGATCGAGGTCGAGGAGCACTCCGAGGAGTAATCGACGATCGTCGGGCCGCTCATCGACCGATCGGCAGCCGGCAGTCAGTCGAGCTGTGTGCGGGCGTCGTCGAGCCCCGCTTCGAGATCGACATCGACGCCGACATCGGTGAACGCCTCGCCCACAGTTCGAACCCCGCGAAGCACCTGTTCGTCCGTGAGATGGCCCATATTGCTCACTCGGAAGATGTCGCCACCGAGGTGAGCCTGGCCGCCGCTGATCGAGACGTTGCGCTCGTCGACCGCAGCGAAGAACTCTTCGGGGTGATCGCGAACCGCTGCGGGCAGCGAGATCGCTGTCACGGTGTTCGAGTGAGTGCTTGCGTCGTCGAGCGTAGGGAACCCCTCCAGGCCCATCGCGGCGAATCCCGATCGGAAGGCGGCTGCCTGCTGGCGAT
This sequence comes from Halococcus salifodinae DSM 8989, assembly GCF_000336935.1. Classification (NCBI taxonomy): domain Archaea; kingdom Methanobacteriati; phylum Methanobacteriota; class Halobacteria; order Halobacteriales; family Halococcaceae; genus Halococcus; species Halococcus salifodinae. Next base: position 79,421 of record NZ_AOME01000015.1, read on the forward strand.
GGCGTTCGATACGGGCCTCCATCCCCTCTGACTCGATTTCCTCGACCGCCACCGCGAGCGCCCGAAAGAGCGGGACGGCGCTCGTGAAGGGAGTCTGATGGCTCTCGGCCTTCCGGAGATGCCAGTCGAGATCGGCGTAGAAGGGGGCGCGCTCGCCGTCGATATGCTCGACGACGCGATCGGTCACGTACATCGCGCTGACGCCGGGCGGTGCGGCGAGTGCTTTCTGGGAGTCGGTGATGGCCATGTCGACGTTCCAGTCGTCGATCCGGAAGACGTCGCCCCCGATCGAGGTCACGCCGTCGACGACGAACCGGGCGTCGTGGGCGGCGGCGATCTCGCCCACCTCGGGAACGGGGTTCAGGATGCCGGTGCTGGTCTCGTTATGGACCATCGTCACGAGGTCGGTGTCGTCGGTGACGGCCTCGGCGACCGAATCGGGATCGAGCGAGTCGCCCCACTCGACCTCGACTCGCGTGACTGACGCGTACCGCTCGGCGATCCGTGCGAAACGTCGGCCGAACTTGCCGTTGACGAGCGCGACGACCTCGCAGTCCTCGCCAGCGAGATTGGCGACGGCGGCCTCCATCCCCATCGTCGCCGTTCCGTTGAGCACGAGACTGGTCCCGCCGGCACTGGTCGACTGTTCCTGTGGCGTCGAGTGTTCGAAGACGTAATCGAGGCCGTCCTGTGCGCGCTCGTACACCGCCTCGAAGTCGGCCGAGCGGTGTGAGACCATCGGCGCGTCCATCGCCTCGCGGACTGCATCGGTCACGGGCACTGGCCCGGGATTGAGCAGCAGGAACTCGTCGTCGGTCATACCCGAGTGTCCGTCTCGGCTCACATAAACCTCGCCGGTATCACGCTATCTTGCCATCACCGTTCCGTTTCGGGACCTGTGCATCGGAAAATTTCGCAGCCGGACGACGAATATCTGGGGACCAGCCCAGAAAACCGACGACGACCGATCGCATATCAACACCGACGAAACCCACCTGATTATTGACCCGCGATGAGCCCTCTTGCTGACGCCTCCTCGGTTACAAAGGGAACCGACGTTGCTGACACCCTGTCAGAAACCAAGTGCCTACTGACAGGGTTGGGTGTCGGGGTTGTTTCCGAACCCAGACAGTTCTATCACACACCAAATGAGGTCACAGTGGTGAGTCATATTCGAGCGGAATAGACGATTGTCGGTGGAACCTTGGCCATGAGTTCTGGCTTGAAACTTCCATACTCTGCTTCATATTCCTCGGGATTCTCGTACCCCGGTTCTCGGATTGCTTCGACACTGAACCCAGCGTCATTCAGTAATTGAACCGTTTCTCCAACCCCCCGCGAGTAAACCACCATTTCAGCGTCGAATGAGTCGCTGTATGCTCGACGAGGAGAGTCATCAAAGTAACTCTTCTTGAACTCATGGGATTCTGGGTCAATGATCTTGTAGTACGGATGATCCACGCTAAAAACCAGCGTTCCTCCGTCTCTTAGGACTCGTGCTGCTTCAGAGAAGCAGGCTCCCAGATCCTCAACCCATTGAAATGCGAAAGCTGAGACTGCAAGGTCAAACGTCCCACCAGAGATGTCCGATAAGTCTGTTACACTATTGTGGATGAAGTTGACGTCAACATCGTGCTCCTCGGCGAGTCCCTGAGCATAGCTGAGTTGTTCTTCAGAGATGTCTACACCCGTAACATTCGCTCCCTGCTGAGCAAGAGCAATACCGAACTGAGCACCACCACACCCAAGTTCAACTGTGTCAGTACCCGATACGTTTCCGAGCAGCCCCAAGTCGTCTTCCTCTGAGGCACCCGGACCAAACGCTATTGCAATCGAGTGACCGCCTTCGCTCTGGAACGACTCTGACCAAGCGTTCCACCATGCTCGTGCCTGTTCCTCATCAGGATCTACACCGGCCATAGAATCGTTCGAGAGCCATCGTCGCATATGGTTTCCCATTTGGCAATAATTTCAGGTTCTCGTACAGTCCTTGCGGAGCCGGAGGGCTGGAAGGATAAGTATGAACCGCGACCACAGATCGCCAACTGTGCGATCCAACGGTCAGCGCCGGTTTTCACGTAACGAGGTCACAGCGAGACGAACAGCATAAGCGGAGTGCGGGGGTAGCCGAACCAATGGCAGCCCCGGACGCCACGGCTGCGGACGCCGACAACCCCTACATCGAGGATCCCGACGCGGAGTTTGCACCGGTCGAGGAGTTGAACGAAGAGACGGCGCGCGAGCAGGCCGGACAGCTCCGCGCCGCGCTCCGGTATCACGACCACCGCTACTACGTCGAGAGCGATCCCGTGATCGGCGATCGGACCTACGACGCGCTGTTTTCCCGGTTGGAGGCCCTCGAAGACGCCTTCGACCTCCCGACCGAGAACAGTCCCACACGACGGGTCGGTGGCGAGCCGCTCGACGAACTCCATACTGTGGACCACGTCGCGCCGATGCTCTCGATCGACTCCAGCGGTGACCCCGACGACGTCCGGGAGTTCGACGAGCGGGTTCGACGTGAACTCGCCAGTAGCGGCGGGGGCCAGCGCTCGCTCGCTGATTTCGACAGCGAGGGCGACGAAAGCGACGGGGAGAACGATCCCGCCGACATCACGGTCGAGTACGTCTGCGAACCGAAGTTCGACGGGCTCTCGATCGAAATCGTGTACGAAAACGGCGTGTACGAGCGCGCCGCGACGCGGGGCGATGGGTACGAGGGCGACGACGTGACCGCGAACGTCCGCACGATCGGGTCGGTGCCACAGCGCCTTCGGGGAGATTTTCCCGACTATCTGGCCGTGCGCGGCGAGATCTATATGCCGCGCGAGGCCTTCACCGCCCACAACCGCGAGCGGGTCGAACGCGGCGACGACCCCTTCGCGAACCCCCGAAACGCCGCCGCCGGGACGCTCCGCCAGCTCGACCCGAAGATCACGGCCGAACGCCCGCTCGCGTGTTTCTTTTTCGGGGTTCTCGATGCGAGCTACGCGTTCGACACCCACGAAGAACAGTACGCGAAACTCCCCGAGTGGGGGCTCCGCGTCACCGAACGAGTCGCGGTCGTCGACGGGATCGAAGATGCCATCGAGTACCGCGACCGGCTGGGGGAGGATCGTGAGGGGCTCGACTACGAGATCGACGGGGCCGTGTTCTCGGTCAACGACCTCGCAGCCTGTGAGCGCCTCGGAACGACATCGCGCGCGCCACGATGGGCCTACGCCTACAAGTTTCCCGCTCGGACCGAGGTCACACGAGTCGCCGACATTACGGTGCAGATCGGTCGCACGGGACGGGCAACGCCGGTCGCACTGCTCGAACCCGTCGAAGTCGGCGGAGTGGAAGTCTCGCGCGCGACCCTCCACAACCCGGGTGAGATCGAGGAGCTCGGCGTGAACGTCGGCGACGAGGTGCGCCTCAAGCGCGCGGGCGACGTCATCCCCTACGTCTCGGAGGTCGTCGAGGACGGCGGCGAAGGGACCTTCGCGTTTCCGGATCGCTGTCCGATCTGTGACAGCGCGATCGAGCGCGACGGACCGCTCGCGTTCTGCACGGGGGGTGTCTCCTGTCCCGCCCAGCTCCAGCGCGCGGTCGAGCACTACGCCAGCCGCGAAGGCCTCGACATCGAGGGGCTCGGCGCAGAGCGCGTCGAACAGCTCATCGACGCCGGGCTAGTCGCGTCGCTCCCGGACCTCTACGACCTACGGGTGGCCGATCTCGGCCAGCTCGACGGCTGGGGTGAGACGAGTGCTGCAAACCTCCGTGACGAACTCGACGCCTCGACCGACCCCCCGCTCTCCGACTTCATTACCGCGCTCGGAGTGCCGGAAGTAGGATCGACGACGGCGTCGAACCTCGCGCGCGAGTTCGGCGATCTCGATGCTCTGTTGAGTGCGGACGAGGACGCCCTCCGCGAAGTCCCCGACGTCGGGCCGCGGGTCGCAAGCGAGATCCGGGCGTTCCTCGATAACGAACGGAACCGGGAGACCATCGACGGGCTGCGCAGGCGTGGTGTCGAACCACAGCCGATCGAAGCCGACACGAGCGACGAACTCGACGGGCTGACGTTCGTGTTTACGGGGGGACTCTCGACCATGACCCGGGAGGAGGCAACCGAGCGCGTCGAACGCCACGGCGCGCGGAGTACGGGTAGCGTCTCGTCCAATACGGATTATCTCGTGATCGGCGACGACCCCGGCCAGCGAAAGCGCGACGACGCCGCCGCCGAGGACGTCCCCGAACTCACCGAAGCCGAGTTCGAGACGCTTCTCGCCGAGCAGGGTGTCGAACGCTGACACTGCCCGTTGTTCGGGAAATTCGGACGAGTTCGCTCGGTTTCAGCCCTGTAACACGCCATTACTATCGTATTACGTACCGTTTCACCGCTGAAACAGTCGGCTGGACGGGGCCTGGGACCGGTGACAGCGGACGAACGATCGCCGATCGCCCGGTGGATCGGTAGACGACAGCAACGTCGATGGAACGAAGTCGTAGCGGCACAGACAGCGGGGAATCGCGGTGTTCGGATTCGTGTGGGCGTTTCGCCGGCGACGACGAACGGGGCGTCACACAAACCGTGACGCGATACTCGAACCAGTGTGAAGGACGTCGTCAGCGCAGGGGATCACCGGACACTCGGACGAGTCGGCGTGAAAGGAAGCGCTGCGGAGTGTATTTTCGTATTTTTCATGGTCGAAAATAGCCAACGACCCGTAACGATACGGAACAGTGCGCAACGGCTGGGGTGATTTATGCTCTCCCCGTGTCTCCGTATCGAGTGCCGAAACCATGACAAGCAAACTCGACGCGCTCGGGACACGGCTCCCGTCGAAGCGCGTTCTGGCGGTCGGACTCGTCGCCGCAATGCTGCTGTTCGCCGGCTGTATGGGCGGCAGCGGTGGCGAGAACGGCACGAACGGAAGCAACGCGACGGAAGCAGGCGAAGAGACCACCGCGGCGATGGAAGAGGAAACCACCGCGATGGAAGAGGAGACCGAGATGGAGGAGACTGACATGGAGGAAACCACCGAGATGGAGGGGACCGAAATGGAGGAAACCACCGAGATGATGGGTAACGAGACGGAGATGGACGGTAACATGTCCGGCAACATGACGACCGAGATGGACGGTAACATGTCCGGCAACATGACGACCGAGATGGACGGCAACATGTCGGGCAACATGTCCGGCAACATGACGACGACCGAAGCCTAATCGGCCGACGTCCGTCCACCCACTCGGATACTCCCACACGCGCCGCCGTGGCGCGCGAATTTTTATTAAGCACGACTCGCCAGCGTCTCGCTTCGCGCTCCGGTGGGAGGAGCGCATCGCGGACGCAAAGAGTAATACCGACCGCGTGACGACAACGGACGAGGGATGAGCGATCGCGCACGCGTGATGGTGGGTGTGCTCTGCCTGGTGGTGCTCGTCGGCACCGGCCTTCCGGTCGGCGGACAGTCGGCGTCCGCTGGCGGGATCGGTGACGTGAGCGTGACCGGCAGCGGCGTCGTCACCGGTTCGGCCGCCGGCAACGACTCGAACTACGTCTGGCAGGACGACCCCATCGACGTAAGCGCGACCTTCCAGGACTCGCCCGAATTCACGAACTATCGCGTCTGTCTCGGTTACGAGCGCGCGGACGCACCACCCCAGGAGCTCGTCGACTGCGACCGCAAGCCGCTCTCGCCGGAAACCAACGGCACGAGCGAGTTTACCAACGTCACGTGGCCGTCGAACGTCACCGGCGAGCAGGGACTGGTGGTCGAACTCCAGGGCCTCTCGAATCAGTACAACACGACGCTGCTCGATCGGAAGACGGTCCCGGTGACGGTCATCACCCGGACGGGTGACGTCGACGCGGACGGGCTGTCGAACCAGCAGGAGGTCGAGCAGGGGTACAACCTCTCGAACCCCGACATGGACAGCGACGGCCTGAACGACGGTCCGGAGGTGAACCGGTACGGCACGAACCCCCAGAACCCCGACACCGACGGTGATGGCGTCCGTGACGGCGAGGAGCTGGAAGTCGGCAGTGACCCCTCGGCCACCGACACCGACGGCGACTGGCTCTCGGATGGCACCGAGCTGAATCTCCTTCGTACCAACCCGACGAGCGGGCTGACGCCGATCTGGCTCGTGGGGCTCGTCGTCCTCGTCGGCGGGCTGATCGTCGTCGGCGGGACGCGCTTTCGGCGGTGGTGGCGCGACCGTGACGGGAGGGCGGCCGTCGAAAACGGAGGTCCATCGGACCCGGACGGTGGAGACGGCGTGGCTCCCGACGAACCGGAACCGGAGCCGACACCCGAGCCAGCGCCGGAGCCGCTGACCGACGAGGATCGGGTGCAGGGACTCCTCCGAGAGCATGGCGGACGGATGAAGCAGACACGGATCGTCGAGGAGACCGACTGGTCGAAGGCGAAGGTCAGCCGGCTGCTCTCCTCGATGAACGACGAGGGCACCGTCGAGAAGCTCTCGATCGGTCGCGAGAACATCGTCAGCCTCGACGGCCACGGGCCGGAAGCCGCGCGGTCGCCACACGAGGAACCCCCAGAGGAGAACGCGTCAGACTGAAGCGCGTCACGACCCTTCGTTCACGCGATGGACGGGGCGAGCGTTCGCGAGCGTGCAAACGACCTTCCGCGCGAGCCGGGAGTCTACCAGTTCCGTGACGACGACGCGACGCTCTACGTGGGGAAGGCGGTCGATCTCCGTGCTCGGGTGCGATCGTACGCCGACCCGCGTTCGCGCCGGATCGAACGGATGGTCGAGCGGAGCGTCGAGATCGAGCCGGCGGTGACCGACACCGAGACACAGGCGCTCCTTCTGGAGGCGAACCTGATCAAACGCCACCAGCCGCGGTACAACGTCCGGCTGAAGGACGACAAATCCTACCCCCTCGTGCAGCTCACCGACCACGAGTTCCCCCGGATCGAGATCACCCGCGATCCCGAACCCGGCGCGACGGCGTTCGGTCCCTATACCGAACGCGGCCGGGTCGAGACGGTCGTGAAGGCGCTCCGGGAGACCTACGGAGTCCGTGGCTGTTCGGAGCATAAATTCGCGGGACGGGATCGACCGTGTCTCGACCACGACATCGGCCTCTGCACCGCGCCGTGCACCGGCGAGATCAGTAGGGGAGAGTACATCGGAGACGTCGAATCGGTCGAAGGGTTCTTGGAGGGAAGTACGGGCGTCCTCGCCGATCCACTCCGCCGAGAGATGGACCGCGCCACGGAGGAGCAGAACTTCGAGCGGGCCGCGAACTGTCGTGACAAGCTCGATGTCGTCGAATCGTTTCACGACGGTGGTGGTGCGGCGGTGGCGGCGGCGGCCGACGAGCAGTGGGTCGACGTGCTCGGCGCGGTGATCGAGGGTGATCGTGCGACCGTCGCCCGCCTCCACAGCGAGGACGGCCAGCTCGTCGAGCGCGACCGCCACACGCTCTCGGTGCCCGACGACGACACCGGCGAGATCGGTGGCGTGCTCGCGGCCTTCATCGTCCAGTACTACGCCGAGCGGTCGCTGCCCGACGCGCTCCTGCTGCCCGAACGGTTCGACGACGACGAACTCGACGCGTGGCTCGACAGTGAGGCGGTCGCGGTGCGGGTTCCGGGTGCGGGACGCGAAGCGACCCTCGTGGAACTCGCGCTCAAGAACGCCCGTCGCGGACGGGGGCGGGCGGACGGCACCGCCGCACTCGCCGACGCGCTCGGGCTCGACAGTGCGAACCGGATCGAGGGGTTCGACGTGAGCCACGCACAGGGCCGGGCTGCGGTGGGGAGCGACGTCACCTTTCTCGACGGCGATCCCGAGAAGGCCGACTACCGCCGGAAGAAACTCGACGACGCAAACGACGACTACGCCAACATGTGCGCGCTCGTCGCGTGGCGCGCCCGCCGAGCGGTGGAGGGCCGTGACGAACGCCCGGACCCGGACCTCCTGCTCATCGACGGCGGCGAGGGGCAGTTGAACGCCGCACGCGACGCGCTCTCCGACGTGGGCTGGGACGTGCCGGCGATCGGGCTGGCGAAGGCCGAAGAGCGCGTCGTCACTCCGGATGGCTCGTTCGAGTGGCCCGACGACGCGCCCGAACGCCACCTGCTCCAGCGGGTGCGCGACGAGGCCCACCGGTTCGCGGTTCAGTATCATCAAACCGTCCGTGACGAGGTCTCGACCGTGCTCGACGACGTTCCCGGAGTCGGCCCGCAGACCAGGCGGCGGCTGCTCCGGCGCTTCGGCAGCGTCGACGGGGTGCGTGCGGCCTCCGCCGAGGAGCTGCAGGCGGTCACCGGCGTCGGCGAGAAAACCGCGACGACGCTCCGCGCGCGACTCTGAGGGCGACAGAGAGCCCGGCGCTGGCGGACGAAAGACGACTGCAGGCCGAGAGTAGCACACGAGGACTGTGATCAGTGCAAACCGGCGATAGCTACCGACACCGAACAGTTATCACTCAAACAGTACAACAGCCGACATGAATCGGTTCCGTGCGTGGGTTCTCGCGGCCGTCGTCGGGATCGGCGTCGGGGGCGGGACGTTCGCGTGGCTCGTCAGCGATCTGACTCTCGCTTTCACGCTCGCGCTCGTCTACACCGTTGGGACGCGGCTCTTGGTCGAGTATGGATCCACCATGCCCGGACTGATTTACGGCGACGATTGGCAGGCAGTTCGCTGGAACGGAGCAGCAACTGCATTCGTGATGATCGCTGCGTTCGTTGGGGTGAGTGCGTCCCTTCCCGTCTCGGGCGGGCTGCGACTCGCGCTTGAGTTGCTCGTGCTCGGCGTCGGCTGGACGGGGCTGTTCTTCGGAATCGCGATGGCGCGCGACCAGGCCGCTACAGGCAAGCTGGTGGGTGAAACGGAACCGCCGAACGGAAGCGAGCGCGAGGGCGCTGCCGGCACGGCCGGAGAAAACGCGTGAATTAAAGTTCCGGTTCCGGCGGCACGCCCTCCTCGGGTGGGACGCCGTCCTCGGTCGCGAGATCGAACTCGGTGCGGATTTCCCGTACTCGGTCGCGGATGTCGGCCGCGAGCTCGAATTCGAGGTTCTCGGCCGCCTCGTTCATCCGGTCTTCGAGGTCCTCGATCAGTTCCGCAGCCGCGTCGGCGTCGTCGGGTTCGAGGTCCGCCGTCCCGCCAGTGTCAGTCTTCGATCCCGGCAGGTTGGTCTCGCCGACCTCCTTCTCGATGGTCCGGGGCTCGAAGCCGTGCTCGTCGTTGTACTCCTGCTGGATCTCTCGGCGGCGCTGGGTTTCGTCGATGGCGGACTGCATCGAATCGGTCACGTCGTCGGCGTAGAGCACGACCTCGCCGGCGACGTTTCTGGCGGCCCGCCCCATCGTCTGGACGAGAGTGGTCTCCGAGCGGAGGAACCCCTCTTGGTCGGCGTCGAGGATCGCCACTAAGGATACTTCAGGGATGTCGAGGCCCTCTCGGAGGAGGTTGATCCCCACGAGCACGTCGAACTCCCCGAGCCGGAGACCGCGAACGAGCTCGTGGCGTTCGAGGGTGTCGGTCTCGTCGTGCATGTACTCGACCGCGACGCCCGACTCTTCGAGGTACTCGGTGAGGTCCTCGGCCATCCGCTTGGTGAGCGTGGTGACGAGGATGCGTTCGTCGCGCTCGACGCGGTCGTCGATCCGGTCGAGGAGGTCGTCGATCTGGCCGTCGACCGGCGATATCTCGACGCTGGGGTCGACGAGGTGGGTGGGGCGGACGATCTGTTCGACGATCTGGTCCGAGTGTTCGCGCTCGTACTCGCTGGGCGTCGCGCTCACATAGAGGGTCTGGCCCGTGCGTTCTTCGAACTCTGGATAGCGCAACGGGCGGTTGTCGTAGGCCGTCGGGAGGCGGAAGCCGTTGCCGACTAAGGAGTCCTTTCTGGATTTGTCGCCCGCGAACTGACCCCGGATCTGGGGCACGGTCTGGTGGGACTCGTCGAGTACGGTGAGGAAGTCCTCGGGGAAGTAATCGAGGAGTGTCGAGGGCGCGTCGCCGGGCTCGCGGTTGGAGAGATGGACGGAATAATTCTCGATCCCGGAGCAGTAGCCGGTCTCTTCGAGCATTTCGAGGTCGAAGGTGGTGCGCTCCTCGATGCGCTGGGCCGCCACGAGGTCGCCCTGGCGCTCGAAGTAGGAGACGCGTTCGTCCAGCAGGTCCTCGATCTCGCCGATGGCGTTTTCGAGGCGGTCCTCGGGGATCGAGTAGTGTTCGGCAGGGTGGACGAGCGAGGCTGGCTCTTCGCCTTTGACGTCGCCTTCGAGGGGGTCGAGCTTGGTGAGGCGATCGATCTCGTCGCCCCAAAACTCCACCCGGACGGCGTACCGGCCGTACATCGGGAAGATCTCGACGGTGTCGCCCCGTACTCGGAAGGTGCCCTGCGTGAAGTCGACGTCGTTGCGCTCGTAGTTCAGATCGACGAGTCGGCCGAGGAGTTCGTCGCGATCGATCGTCTGGCCCACTTCGAGGCGGAGGCTCATCTCCTCGTAGTTCGCGGGGTCACCGAGGCCGTAGATGGCGGAGACGGAGGCGACCACGATCACGTCGTCGCGAGTCAGGAGGGATCGGGTCGCGGAGTGGCGGAGTCGGTCGATCTCGTCGTTGATCGAGGCGTCCTTCTCGATGTACTTGTCGGTCTGCTCGACGTACGCTTCGGGCTGGTAGTAATCGTAATAAGAGACGAAATACTCGACGGCGTTGTCGGGGAAGAGATTCCGAAACTCCTCGTAGAGCTGGGCCGCGAGGGTTTTGTTGTGGGCGATCACGAGGGTGGGTTTCTGGATCTCCTCGATCGTCCACGAGACGGTGTTCGTTTTCCCGGAGCCCGTGACCCCGAGCAAGGTCTGTTCGTCCATCCCGTTCTCGAACCCCTCGGCGAGCTGTGCGATGGCGTCGGGCTGGTCGCCCGCGGGATCGAACGGCGCGTCCACCCGAAACGGACGGTCCTTCCCGGGACGGTCGGGCTGGAGCGGGCCGGACTGGGTGTCACTCATTGAACGATGGAGGGGCCGAAGCCACTTGACGCGCTCGCTCGGGGCGAATGATCCCTCGTTCGGTGTCGTCGACTATCGACGTGTCCAGTGCAGCCGCTGTCGATGGAATCGTGACGGGTGGCGTGCTCCGCGGCCGCCGGCCGGCGGTCGCGGTGGCGGGGCGGAGCGGTGTGGGGTGGGACGGTGGCAGGCGGTGGCGGTCCTGGTGGATGAAGGGCGAGGCCGCGAGTGAAACGAGCGGTCGAGGGCTTCGGCGGTGCTGTGCGGTTGTGGTCGCGGAGAGCGCCAGCAGTTCTACCGCGAGCGAGCGTCGAGCGGCGCTACGCGCCGCTGACCGTTCGAGCGGGCCCTCGGCCCGCGAGAAGACAGCGAGTGAGCGGGTGTTTTTGGTCCAGATTTTTGCGAGGACCCTGAGCGCGCGAAGCGCGCGAACGGGGGAAGTAAAAAGGTGGGTCGAAGCGTTTTAACCCGTGCCGCGGGTGATGCACGGTGTTATGGTGAAAGTCAGCGTGGTCGGCGCGGCGGGAACGGTCGGTGCGGCCGCAGGGTACAACATCGCGCTGCGTGGCATCGCCGACGAACTCGTGTTCGTCGATATCCCGGATCAGGAGGACACCACGATCGGCCAGGCGGCCGACGTCAACCACGGCGTGGCCTACGACACGAACACCACCGTTCGCCAGGGCACCTACGAGGACACCGCCGGCTCGGACGTGGTGGTCATCACCGCGGGAATCCCACGCCAACCGGGCCAGACCCGGCTCGATCTCGGCGAGGACAACGCGCCGATCATGGAGGACATCGGCTCGTCGCTCGCCGAACACAACGACGAGTTCGTCTCGGTCACGACCTCGAACCCGGTGGACCTCCTGAATCGCCACCTCTACGAGACCGGCGATCGGCCCAGAGAGCACGTGATCGGATTCGGTGGGCGGCTCGACTCCGCGCGCTTTCGGTACGTGCTCGGAGAGCGCTTCGACACCCAGGTCGGCAACGTCGAGGCGTCGATCATCGGCGAGCACGGCGACGCCCAGGTGCCCGTGTTCTCGAAGGTGCGCGTCGACGGCCGTGATCCCGACTTTTCGGACGACGAGCGCACGGACATCTTGGAGAGTCTCCAGGAGAGCGCGATGAACGTCATCGAGCGCAAGGGCGCGACCCAGTGGGGGCCGGCGACCGGCGTGGGCCACGTGGTCGAATCGATTCTTCGGGATACTGGCGCTGTGATTCCGGGCTCGCTCGTGCTCGACGGCGAGTACGGTCACGACGACGTGGGGCTGGGGGTCCCGCTGAAGCTCACGAGCGACGGAGCCGAGGTCGTCGACTGGGACCTCTCGGAGTACGAGCGCGAACAGCTCGGTCAGGCGGCCGACAAGCTCGCCGACCAGTACGAGACGATCAGCTAACCGAGGCAGTCAACCAGATCCGTTCTTTCGTTCTTCCGAACGCGGGCCGCTTTTGATCGTCCGTCGCCTACCGTTTCCCGTGGAGGTACACGTTCGGTACGAGGGCGACGACGATCCCGACAAATGCACCGCCCGGAAGCTCGCGCGCTTCGATCTCGCCGAACTCCACCGATCGGCGCGCGCGACGCCGCCCGGCGTGGTGTTGAACCCTCACGCCGAGCGCGCGCTCTCGCCCGCCGATCGCACGGAGCGGGTGATCGCGCTCGATTGCTCGTGGGAGACCGCCCGCGAGGAGCAGTTTACGATCCGGGGGAAGCATCGTGCGCTCCCCTTTCTCGTCGCGGCGAACCCCGTGAACTACGGCACGCCGTTTCAACTCACGACGGTCGAGGCGCTCGCGGGCGCATGCTGTATCCTCGGCGATCGCGAGCACGCCGAGCGGCTGCTCGCGAAGTTCCGATGGGGGCACACCTTCCTCGAACTCAACGACGAACCGCTCCGGCGGTACGCCGACTGTGAGGATTCGAGTGGGGTCGTCGCGGTTCAAGAGGAGTACCTCGCGGCGGAGTGAACGCGGCCCACACTCTCGCTGTGGAATGAGCGTGACTCACAACCGTTAAACCCGCCGCGTGCCAGCCTCGTCCATGGCACGATTCGAGCAGGCGGAAGAACGCATTCTCGCGAAGCAGATCTGCATGCGGTGTAACGCGCGCAACGCTACCCGAGCCAAGAACTGTCGAAAATGCGGCTACGGCAACCTCCGACGGAAGGCACGCGAGCGCCGGAGCGCCTGAAATCGGGTTTCGCGACGATTCCGGTGTTACGGTGAGTTCGTCGTTTCTTCAGGAGTCGTCGTCACCCAGCCACGTATCGGGCACGTCGATGACGTACTGGCCGTCCTCCTGTAGGGCAATGATGCGCTCCTCGCGGTTGTAGAGCTCCATCAGGTTGAGCTCGTACTGGCCCGGTTCGAGGATCTTGATGCTCTCGAACTGATCGTTGAGCTCTCGCCGGAGCGACGCCATCTCCGAGTCGTCGGACTCGGTCGGATCAGTCTGCTCGGAACGAACTTCGTCATCCCCCATCGTTTCAGGTGGAGAATCGTCGTGATCCGACGAGGAGTCGGTGGCTGGTCCAGCGTCGGTTCCGTCGCTGGTTTCGGTCGTGGACGCCGATGGAGCCGTGTCCTCGGGCGGGGACGACTCCGTGTCGGTTGCGGATGACTCGGGCTCAGTTGGAGACGGTTCGGAACCGGATGAATCTGGAGACGAAGATAGCGTTGCTGACGTGTCGCTGGCTGTTGTTCCGGGTTCGGTGGAGGAGTCCGATTCACTGGAATGATCCGACTCAGTCGACGGATCCGAATCGCTCCGGGTGTCGCGTGCATCGCTCGCGGGCCGAAACTGAAACTTGTTCCCGCCACAGTCCGGACAGCCGGACAGCATCTCCTTCGAGCCGTCGGGAAAGACGTGACCGCACTCCGTACACTGGTGGGGCATTAGAAACGAAGGGGTGCGATCATGCTCTCATCGGCGGGTGACGAGCGTGCTGATCAGGGTTTCGTCTTTGTGGAGCGTTTCGAGTCGGTTGGCCGGTCCGATGACGGTGAGCTTGGTGCGTGATTCCCGACCGAACAGCCGATCGAAGAACCCACCGGTTTGCTGCTGTTCCGTGCCCGGATACGTCTCGATCTCGATACCGGTGAACTCGTCGGGACTGATCTCGGTCATCGTCACTTCGATGAGCTTCGACTCCTCGTCGGGATCGAGGCCCTCCTCCAGAATAACGATGTTTCCCTCGTGGACGCCATCGAGGATCAGCCGGATCTTCTCCATGCTCGTCAGTCCGTCCATCCGTTCGCCGCTGATCATGTCGATCTGGACGCCGCTCCCGTCCCCAGTGTTGCCGCCATCGTTTTCGGCGTCGACGTCGGTGTCGGCATCGTTGCCCCCACCGTCGCCGTCAGTGCCGGGATCGTCGTGTGCTTCGGACATCAGCCGAAGTACTCCGCGATCTTGTCGTACACCTCGTCCATGTTGTCACCTTCGAGCGCCGAGAGCGGCACCGTCTCGTGCTGGGGGAAAGCGTTGTTGATGCGCTGGACGCTCGCCTCGTCGAGGTCGATCTTGTTGGCGAAGATCAGTACAGGAAGATCCTGGCTCTCGATGATCCCCACCAGCATCGTGTTAACTTGGGTGAAGGGATCTTCGGCCGCGTCGAGTACGTAGATCACGCCGTCGACGTCCTCGCGGAGCCAGTGCATCGCCTCCGCGACGCCTTCGGTCGCCTCGCGCGACCGGCGAACGGCGTCGTCCTCCTCCATATCGTGTTCGAGGAACTCGGTGTAGTCGACCTTCGTCGCTACCCCGGGAGTGTCCACGATATCGATCGAGACGGACTTCCCGTTGCGCTCGATCTCGATGTCCTCCTTCCGGCGGGCGCGCCTGGTTTCGTGGGGAATGTGACTCTCCGGGCCGACCGCGTCGCCGGTCCAGTCGCGCGCGATCCGGTTCGCGAGCGTCGTCTTGCCGGCGTTCGGTGGTCCGTAGATCCCGATTCGGCGCTGCTGCTCACCCCCCGCAAAGAGGCTCGATGTCATCCGTGCAATGCTGTTTCTGAGTCCCGTAAGCAGTCCCATCCTGATATCTCACCCCTCGCGAGCCGGACGAATCGTGAACGGACAGCATCGGCGCATACACTTAAAACCACGTCAGACGCGTATCAGACTTGCTATTCGACGAGAGACCGAGGGACTCGTCGTTCACGACGATCGGACAGAGCGTGCTGCTACAACCCACGTGCGGTTCAGCAGTCAATCTACTGACTAGATCGTCGTGACAAAACAGGTTTTGTTTTCGGAGTGGGTTTCTATCGGTCTTGGAAGTGGGCGACCCCCACCCCTTCGTTTCGGGTGGAAAGAGGCAAAGGACCGGATGTGAAATGAGATCCACCGCTGAGGAGATACGGACAACGGACGAACGATAGGATCGAAGAGGTAGTTCTGCAGGTGTCTATATAGATGTAGGCGGGTGAAACCGGTAGAGTGTTCGAATAACTGACAGCCTAGACGTCTAGTGTTCTAGTCGTTGTAACGAACTTCATCTTTCTCAACCCCTCGGGTGTAGTTCGTATTCATCTGTATTAAATCCACCTCTTTCTAGGTGGATGCTGAGTCCCTCCACCCCTTATTCTCGCGCTCCACCTGAAACGAAGGGGTGGGGGTGTTGGCCAACTCGCCATCCACCAAGTCGCACGAATCGACCAACCGTTTGATGAAAAGGGATCGAGTCGTGGGGTGAACCGTACAGCCTCAGGTGACGGAAACGCTCTCGACGTTGTTCGTGGATCCAACACGAATCGGTTGGTACGATAGAAACATCGCTACTATCGGCCACTATCGTTTCGTGCAACAGCACATCTTGTGGAACGTTGACCTCTTTGACCGGCCGAACTCCAGCAACCAAAAAGACTAATGTACTCCCCACCTCTGGTTCCGCTGGACCACTCACGTGCGGGCTGGCAGTGCTTTGGCTGCTCAGGCCGGTCGAAACGGCTTCTATCGGTGGAAAACGTCACTCTCCGGCGGCGCGTGACGTTTCCTCCATCCGAAAGAAGGGGGTGAGCCGAGGCCGAACATGGGAGGAAACGACACCACGCCGAACGATCGCGACGAGGGGGACGCCGAAGATAGCGCTCCGTCCGCCGATACCGGGATCGATCTCGATGAGCTCTCGATCGACGATCTCGACGGTGACCCGTCCGATCTAGCCGATTCGGCTGATCCATCGAACTCGACTGATTCGCCCGATTCGACCGATTCGACCGATTCGACCGATTCGACCCGGACAGCGAACGCAGACGAGTCCGCGGCGGTCGATCCCTCGGAGTCCGACACTCCTCAAGGGGGGCTGTTCGACGACCTCCTCAGCGGCGAGCCTATCTTCGAGAACAAGGACGTGCTCCGGCCTTCGTACACGCCCGATCAGCTCCCCCATCGTCAGGATCAGATCAACGATATGGCGACCATCCTCGTCGGCGCGCTCCGTGGGGAGACTCCCTCGAACATCCTGATCTACGGCAAGACTGGGACCGGGAAGACCGCGAGCGCGAAGTTCGTGAGCAACGAGCTCGAAACCACCTCCCAGAAGTACGACGTGCCCTGCGAGGTCGAGTACATCAACTGTGAGGTCACTGACACCCAGTACCGCGTGCTCGCCCAGCTCGCGAACACGTTCATCGAAGCCAACGAGCGCTACATCGAATCACGCCTCGCCAGCCTCCGTGGGCTGAAAGAGCGCGCGACCGGCGGCCAGGCAACCCTCGATGACACCACCGACGAGAGTACCGACACCACTGAGAGTACCGACATCGCCGAAGGTACTGACGCTGTCGAGAGCACTGACACTGCCGGGAACGTCGAGGAAACCGGGGAAACCGGGGAAACCGAGGATGCAGCGAACGCCGACGGCGACGAAAGCGCTCATTTCGCCGACGAAGCTGACTTCGACTCGATCGCCGCGGTCGAGAACCGAATCGATGAACTCGAAGCCGATCTCGACGCGTTCGAACCCGTCCCGATGACGGGCTGGCCGACCGATCGCGTCTACTCGACCTTCTTCGACGCGGTCGATTACCACGAACGGGTCGTGGTCATCATGCTCGACGAGATCGACAAGCTCGTCGAGAAATCCGGCGACGACACCCTCTACAACCTCTCGCGGATGAACTCCGAGCTCGACAACTCACGGGTGTCGATCATGGGGATCTCGAACGATCTCAAGTTCACCGAGTTCCTCGATCCTCGCGTCAAATCGAGTCTCGGCGAGGAGGAGATCGTCTTCCCGCCCTACGACGCGACACAGCTTCGAGACATCCTCGCTGCGCGCGCGGACATCGCCTTCGAACCCGACTCCCTCACTGAGGACGTCATCCCGCTCTGTGCGGCGTTCGCCGCCCAGGAACACGGCGATGCCCGGCGCGCGCTCGACCTCCTCCGAACGGCGGGCGAACTCGCAGAACGGGGCCAGACCGAGCGCGTCGGCGAGGATCACGTCAGGCAGGCCCAGGAGAAAATCGAGATCGATCGTGTCGTCGAAGTCGTCCGCACGCTCCCCACACAGTCGAAAGTCGTCCTGTTCGCGGTGATCCTCCTCGAACGCAACGGCGCACAGAACATCAACACCGGCGAGGTGTACAACATCTACCGCCGACTCTGCGACGAGATCGACGCCGACGTCCTCACTCAGCGCCGCGTCACCGACCTCATCTCCGAACTCGACATGCTCGGGATCGTCAACGCGGTGGTCGTCTCGAAGGGTCGATACGGTCGCACCAAAGAGATGAACCTCTCAGTGCCGATCGACGAAACGGAAGCCGTTCTCACCAGCGACTCACGACTCGGTGACATCGAGGACGTCCAGCCGTTCGTCCAGGCGCGCTTCGACAGCTAGTTCGCCGACGCGGCAGTCCCGATCAAACGATCATCGCGCAGCCTGGAATATTCCGACGCCAGCGAGCGCACCGACGATCGGGAAACCGGCCGCCGCTGCCGTCGTTGCTGTCGTTGCCGTTTCTGCGAGCGCACTCGCGCCCGTGCTCACCATCCCGAACAGCAGTCGGATCTCGCCGAGCCACGGGATACGGAACTCCGCAGTGCCGGTGATCCACGACGGCTTGACCGGCGCGCTGATCGGTCCCATGAACCCACCACCCACCTGATCGTACTGTCCGTTGTTGTCGCCTTTCGTGATGAAGCCATCGTGTGGTGCCGGACAGTTGGTCAACGCCTCGCAGCTCCCCGCACCGCCGAGATACTCTCGATTGGCCTTGTCGTACCAGTTCTCGCCGTCGTTCACCCAGAAGTGAGCGCGATGGATGATCGGTGTCACGTCCGCGTTGCCGTCCCGTTCGTACACGATGACGTCGCCGTACTTGTTGAACTCCTTGTAGCCCGCCTGCTCCCCAGCACGGTAGCCGACTACACCCGTCCCGGCCTGTGCCGCCCCGCCGGCGAAGCGGTGTTCTTCCATCACGAACACGAGATCGCCGGTTTTGAGGTTCGGCGTCATACTCGGACTCTCGATCGCGACCATCGGCGGCCACAGTCCGCTGACGGCGAACAGGAGGAGACCGATGGCCGCCACGATCGCGAGGCTCGACGCCACCTCCCGGACGAACGCCACCGCCTCGTGGTCGGTCGTCGCGAGCCACCGCGCACGCGCGATCACCCCTCCTTCGTCTCCACTCCCGTCCCCTTCCTCACCATTCCCTCCGTGTCTTCGTTCGCCTCCGTGCTCGCGTTTACCGTCCGCTCCGCGTTCTGTTTCACCGTCGTCGGCGGCGGTCTCCCAACCGTCTTGATCTGACCACGAATCGGAGCCGTCGCCGGAACCCATTGCCCTCTGTATTCCCGGCGGTCGCTTCAACTTTGTCTTCCATACTCATCCATCATGGACCATCCCGTCGGTCGCGAACCGTCCACGGCGGTTTCGCCGACGACCGTTTCCGTCCGCTACGCTTTTGCTCCGTCCGGCGAAACCCTTCCCCGTGCCGCGTCCGACGCCGGTCCGGGTCGTGAGCGAACTCGCCAGCCGGGGCTACAACGCCGAGCGCGAGGCCGTGACGCTCCTTGCGCGCGCGGACGATCCCGACCGCGCGATCGAGCGGGCGACCGAGACCGTCTCGGACGACACGCTCATCCTCTCGGCCGAGGACGTCGAGACCGCTGTCGCAGCCCTCGAATCCTCGGATCCTCCCGCTGATCCGGATAATACACCCGATACGTCGACTGCCAACCCCTCTGTTTCGAGTGGAACTCTCTCACATGGAACTGACGGAACGACCGACTCTCCAGTCGAAACGAAGGGGTCGACTGGTGGGACAGTAGAAGGAGAAAAGGAGACGATCGAGCGCTCGGCCGACCCGGAACTGCGCTCGCTCGACGTGCAGGGAGACATCACCGGTCGGAGCACCGGAACGGGCGAGTACGCCGACTTCGTCGCGACCTTCCGGGATCGGTACGAGCGCCTCTCGGGTCTCCTGCGCTCGCGGGTCAACCACCGGCCGACCGAGGCGGTCGACGCGATGGCCGGCGGGAGCGACGCCGCGATCGTGGGGATGATCGCCGACATCCGCTCGACTGCGAACGGCCACTGGCTAGTCGAGCTCGAAGACACCACCGGAACGTTTCCCTGTCTCGTTCTCAAAGACCGCGAGATCGCGAGCGTCGTCGACGAACTCCTGCTCGACGAGCTCGTCGCAGTCGAGGGAACGCTCGCGGGCGACGGCGGCATCCTGTTCGTCGACGAACTCCATTTCCCCGACGTTCCTCGGACCTATCGCCCCTCGACCGCCGACCGCCACGTCCGTGCGGCCCTCATTTCGGACGTCCACGTCGGCAGCCAGGAGTTCGCGGCCGACGCGTGGTCGGCGTTCGCCGACTGGCTCCACACCGAGGACGCGGCGGCGGTCGAGTACCTCCTCGTCGCGGGCGACATGGTCGAGGGGGTGGGTGTCTACCCGAACCAGGACGAGGAGCTCGACATCGTCGACATCTACGAGCAGTACGAGGCCTTCTCCGAACGGCTGAAGGAGGTGCCCGGTGACATGGAGATCCTCCTCACCCCGGGCAACCACGACGCCGTCCGGCTCGCCGAGCCCCAGCCAGGCTTCGACGAGGAGCTCCGGGAGATCATGAGTGTCCACGACGCGCACTTTTCGGGCAATCCCTCGACGGTCACGATCGAAGGCGTCACAATCTTGATGTACCACGGCGTCAGCCTCGACGAAGTGATCGCCGAACTCCCCGAGGAGAAGGCCAACTACGACGAACCCCACAAGGCGATGTACCAACTCCTGAAAAAGCGCCACATCGCCCCCCAGTACGGCGGTCACACCCGGCTTGCCCCCGAAGAACGCGACTACCTCGTGATCGAGGAGATCCCCGACGTCTTCCACACCGGCCACGTCCACAAACTCGGCTACGGCAAGTACCACAACGTGCTCGCGATCAACTCGGGCTGCTGGCAGGAACAGACCAGCTTCCAGAAAAGCGTCAACATCGATCCTGACGTGGGCTACGCGCCGATCCTCGATCTCGATACGCTCGACCTGACGATCCAGAAGTTCTGAGCCGTGGCCAGTACCGAGACGCCACCGCAGCCCCATCTCGACTTTCGCCTCGATAGATACGACGACGATGGCTTCTTCGGCGTGCTGTGTTCGATGGACGAGCCGACTGACGACTCTGTGTCAGAGTGACGATTCCGTATCAGTCGGTCGGCGTTTCGCTCGGAACGCTACCGCCCTCGCCGGGGTCATCGACCCAGACGCCGGACGTGAGGTCGAGAGCGTCGTTCCATTTCCCGACGACCGTACTCACCGCCAGATCCCCGACGACGTTGTTCATCGTGCGGAGACGATCGAGCAGGGGATCGATCCCTGCGATCATCGCAATGACTTCGAGCGGGAGGCCGACCTGCGTCAACACGGCGGTCATCATCACGAGGCTCGCGCTCGGAACGCCCGCAGTGCCGATACTGGCGAGGAGGGCGGTGGCCAGAATCGAGAACTGCTGGCCGAGCGTCAGCGACACGCCGGCGATGTTCGCCGCGAAGACGGCGACGATACCGAGATACATCGCCGTTCCGTCCATGTTGATGGTGGCACCGAGCGGCAACGAAAAGCTGTACACTCCGTCGTCGACACGGAGGTTCTCGTCGGCGTTGGACATCGAGACGGGGAGTGTTCCACTGGACGAACGGATGCTGAGCGCCGTCACCATTGCTTCCTTGATACCGCGGAGAAATGCGAGCGGCGACGCACCGACCAACCCGCGGATGATGACGAGGAGGTAGACGATCGATATCTGGAGGCCGATGGCGAGGGCGAGGCTGAACGCCAGCAGAGCGTACGCTCTGAGGGCCTCCAGTCCGATTTCGCCGAACAGCGACGCCATCAAGGCGAACACGCCGATCACACCGTACTCCATGATGCCCCAGACGACCTTGAACATCACTTCCGCACCCGCTTCGGCCGTCTCGAACAGCGTGTCGATGCCGTTCCGAACGGAGGAATCCGGTTCGGCCTCCGCTCTCACCATCGTCATCCCGAGACCGAACACCAAGGTAAAGAAGATGATGGCGAGGATGTTCCCTTCTGCCATCGCGGAGATCGGATTCGACGGGACGATACTGAACAGCTGTTCGCCGAGCGGCGGCGCTTGCTCTGTGTTCACGCTACCGCTCGTGAGCGTCACGCTCGACCCGGGTTCGATGAGGTTGCTCACGCCCAACCCGAGAGCGATGGCGATAGCTGTCGTGGCGAAATAGAGGAGCACGACCTGTCCGCCGATCTTTCCGAGGTTTGCTGGGGACAGCTCTCGGGCTGCCATCAGCAGTGTGAAAATGATGATCGGAATGATTATCATTTCGAGAAGTCGAACGAACAGGTCACCGAGCGGCTGGAGGCGCTGGGCCGGTGACCCGACCGCAAGTCCGACGATCGAACCGAGGACGAACGCGACGGCGATGCGATACACGATCGGTATCGACCGATATCGTCGCCACGCTCGCTGCAGATGGTTCGTCACCCCGAATCATACTCCTAAATATAACAAAAATACTTCGATCGAGTGTGTTGCACGACAACTCCCATGACTCTGAAACGCATACGTGATTTCTTGCAACAAATTCAGGATATGGGAGACATTCTGAGAAACCCTTTCAGTCGCTCCGACGAAGCCCGTCGACGAGCGTCATGTACTCCCGAGTGAGCCTGTTCAACTCTCGGGGATCGATCTCGGCCGTAGTGAACAGTAGTTCCCGATCGGCGGTGGCAGCGTCGACGATGTCGATCCAGTGCTGGTCCAACACCGAGCCGCTGGCCGACCGATGGCGGCGCTTTTTCTGGATGATCTGTATTCCTTGGGGGTTCTCGAACCCGTCCAGTTGCTGAGTTGGCTCCAACACCTCTTCGTCGCTCCACACCATCTCCTCCGGCGTCTGTAGGTCGCTCTGTTCCAAACCGATCCATCCCCAATGACCTGGAAATTCGCCTTCGTTCATGATGAGTCGCTTCAGTGCCGACCCGTAGCGCTCACGGGCACTTGGTTGATCCGGCCGTCGTTCGCTTGGTTGATCCGGCCGTCGTTCCTTTTGTCGATCCGACTGCCGTCCGCCTCGCCCTCGTGATATCGAGCCCGGCGAACTACGGTTCGAGTCGAAATCGGACGGTCGGCGCGCCCTCGAACCGTGGTCCGGAGCCGGCGCGCTCGAAGCCAGCGGCCGCCGCGGCGCGCTGGAGTTCGTCCCGCGACTCCTCGACCAGGAGCTCGGCGGCCATCCCTTCGACACGTGCAAACCGCGCCGGCTCGTCGAGCAGTCGTGCCGCCACTTCGGTGGTGCCGTCGAGCTGGGTCACGTGAACGGTGTCGCGGCGGGCGTCGAAACTGACGAACCCGACGATCTCGCTGCCTTCGTCGGCGACCCGAACCGTCCGGTCGTGGACGAGGTTCCGCATCGTATCGGCCGGCGCATCCGCCAGCGTGGCCAGGCGTCCGGCGTCGGCCTCGACGGCCTCGCGCACCTCCATACTCCGCCCTGGGCTGGGAGACGTAAACCTCACTCGCCCGTGTTGGTCGATTCCGGACTCCCGCCCGCGCCAACGCGTGGGATGGAAGCAGTTATCCCCAGCCAGAACTACCCGCCGATCATGTGCCAATCTCGCACGAAGCCGACTGACTGCCACGAGGGATGTCGATGCGCGTCGTAGCCAAGTTCGGGGGGACGAGCCTCGGCAGCGGCGACCGGGTGAACCGTGCGGCCGACTCGGTGGCCGCCGCGGTCGAGGCCGGCCACGAGATCGCGGTCGTGGTCAGCGCGATGGGCTCCACGACGGATTTCCTCCTCCGGGAGATCCAGTTCGACGCCGACGAGGCCGACAGGGCCGAGATCGTGAGCATGGGCGAGCGCACCTCCGCACGGATGGTGAAGGCCGCCCTCGCCGCCCGCGGGGTCGACGCGGTGTTCCTCGAACCAGGTAGCGACGACTGGCCGGTGGTCACCGACTCGCGCGGCGAGGTCGACGTCGAGGAGACCACCCGTCGCGCCCAGGCTCTCGCGGACCAACTGGGCGGCGTCGTTCCGGTCATCGCTGGCTTCCTCGCGGAAGACCGCGCGGGCTCGGTCACCACCCTCGGCCGCGGCGGGAGTGACACCTCCGCGGTGATGCTCGGCAACTACATGGACGCCGACGAGGTCGTGATCGTTACTGATGTGGAGGGCGTGATGACCGGCGATCCCCGTGTCGTCGAGGGGGCGAGAAACGTCGGGAAGATCAGCGTCGACGAACTCAGAAACCTCTCCTTCCGCGGCGCGGAGGTGATCGCGCCGAGCGCGCTCAACTACAAGGACGCCGAACTGGGTGTCCGGGTGGTCCACTACCAGCACGGCGATCTCCTCCAGGGCGGGACGAACATCGAGGGCACTTTCGAGACCCTGATCGACCTCCAGGAGACGCCGCTCGCGTGTCTCACGGTCGCGGGCCGCGCGATCCGCAATCGGCAGGGGATCATGACCCAGCTCTCGGGCGCGCTCGCCGAAGCCGACATCAACATCGACGCAGTGGCGAGCGGGCTCGATTCGATCACCTTCTACGTCTACACCGACGACGCCGCCACGGCCGAGACCGTCCTCCACGAGACCGTGATCGAGGAGGGCGCGCTGTCGAGCGTGACCGTCGGCGAGGAGAGTGCGGCGATCCGCGTCACCGGTGGCGACCTCCCGACCCATACCGGCATCGTCCACGAGATGACCGCGTCGCTCGCCGATCGACACATCACGGCCAACGACGTGATCACGAGCGCGACCTCGGTCGCGGTGTTCGTCGACTGGGACGACCGTGAGGACACGCTGTCGGCCATCCAGGAGACGTTCAGCGTCCCTTCCTGAGCCGCGTCCCGATCTCCTCGGGCAACCCTGATTCCGTCACCGCGCGCTCGACGCGCTCGATTTCGTACCCGACCCGGCGTTCCTCCACAGTCAGTTCGTCGAGATCGAGAATCGCGTAGGCCGCCCGCGGATCGCCGTCGCGGGGCTGGCCGACGCTGCCCGGGTTCATGACGATCCCCGCGTCGTAGGTTTCGTGGTGTTGGACGTGTGTGTGGCCCAGCACGAGCACGTCCTCGTCGTCGAGTAGCTCAGCCCCGAACAGATCGGGATACGTGTAGCGGTCGGGATCGTCGGGATGGCCGTGGACGATCTTCACCTGGCCATCGAACACGGTGCGCTCGTCGGGCAGCGAGTCGAGCCAGTCCTGCTGGTCGTCGATGAGCGCTTCGCGCGCGTATTCGACGCCCGCGCGGGCCATTCCGTTGAACGCGAACGCGGTTCCGCTCGCCACCGCGCGGTCGTGGTTCCCCATCACGGTGGGGATCTCGCGCTCGCGCACCCGATCGACGCAGTCGCCGGGCCACGGGTTGTACCCGACCACGTCGCCCGCACAGACCAGCCCATCGACCGGCGGCATGTCCTCGAACACCGCGTCGAGCGCCACCCGGTTCGCGTGGATATCGGAGACGACACCGACCTGCATACTGCGACCGTTGACCCCCAGCGACTTCAAACGCGGCTCTCGGTACCGATCACCCGTCGCCGTTCTCGATGGCGGTCGCGAACCCCGCTTCAGCGCGTGCGACGCCGGCCGCACAGACCCGGTGTTCGAACTCGCACTCGTAGACCGCTCGCGCCGCCGCTGTGGCGCGCGCCGTCGCAGCCTCCGCATCGTCCTCGGTTCCGCCGGCATCCGCAGCATCGAACGCCACCGCCTCCGGCCGATCCTTCTCGTAGGTCGCCACCAGCGTCGGCTCGGTGACTTCTTCGACGGTGATCCCGTCTCGGCGGACGATCCCGATGTAGCTCCCGCCGTCGACCGCCCCGCTGGATGCCCGTCCGTCCGCCGACCCACCGACGATCCCGGCGATCCGTGGGGTGTCGTAGTCGTCCTTCTCGAAGTCGAGCGCGAGCAAGGCGAGACAGAGCGCGTCGCGCGGTGGGTAGCCCCGGGCGAGTTTCTCGGCGATCGGATCGACGTGCGAGCCGTTGCCGAGCACGGCTCCGCGGTCGGTCGAGCGCACGCAGTTGTACGAGACGTAGGGGTTGTCGGTCTCGTCGGCCGCGGCGGTCGGAACCACGGTGAGGCTGCCGTCGCGGTCGACGATCTTCCGGTCGGGGAACGACCGCGAGGAGACCCGATACGCGCCGATGTCGGGACCGACGACGACGAACCGTCCGACGTACATACCCGCCCTCCACGCCTCGTCCGGAAGTACACATCGGTCCATGAGGATCGATAACTCGGCCGAGACCGGGCGGGCCTTGCGAACCGGGCGCTCCGGTGAGTACGGTTCTCGCTGTTCTCGATATGGCCGCACGTTCATTGCCGATCACGAAGCAGACGATCCATGCGAACGACCGAGACCGAATGCCTCGACGCACTGCAGCGTGCGGCCGAACGACTCGGTGAGTCGCCGACGAAAGCGGCGTACGAGGAGCTCGGACTGACGCCCGCTTCGGCAACGATCATCCGGGTCATGAACGGATGGAACACGGCGAAAGCAGCAGCCGGGCTCGAAACGTACGTTTCCACGGGATCACGAGCCGGACCGAAACCCGACGACGTGACGCTGCCGAAGAACGTCACGTGGGCGAGTCTCTCCGTCGATCAACGATGGCACTATCGGAACGTCGACTGGAACACGGAGCGGACGCTCGACAGACGAGCCGAACTCCGTGCGTGGGCCCACGAGTACAAACGAGCAGACGGCGGGTGTGTCCGCTGCGTCGAGGACGATCCCGCGTGTCTCGACTTCCATCACACCGACACGGAACGAAAGGAAATGACGATCAGCAGCATGATATCGTACGGCTACTCGAAGGAACGACTCTTGGCGGAGATCGAAAAGTGCGAGATACTCTGTGCGAACTGCCACCGCAAACGGCACTACACGATCCCCGATCCGGTTTCAGCACGAGACGCTTCCAACAGGGATAAGTAGAGACGATTCCAACGGGTGATTGCAGTCCTGTGGTGTAGTGGCCAATCATGTGAGCTTCTGGGGCTCACGACGGAGGTTCGAATCCTCCCAGGACTATCACACTTTTCGCACGATCCAACCGGATAGCATCGGTTCCACGATCTACCACGTGGTGGGCCCTGCTGGCTCCGGATGATCTCTTTTGTTTATCGATCCACGGAAAGTCCGTATCAAAACTCCAGCTATCGGTGTCCAGAGCGACGGGAGAATTGAAAAATATCGGCAGGCACAAGAGATCGCTATTCTCGGGTGATCTGAGAACCACTCGTCGTCATCTATTTGCCGAGTTCGTCGGTAGTGGACGCATGACCGAACAGACGCGTCGCGTCATCGTCGACACCGACACTGCTGGTGACGACACGCAAGCGTTGTTGCTCGCCGCTGCCTCCGAACGCCTCGATGTCGAGGGTATCACCATCTGTGCGGGAAACGTCGAATTCGAACATCAAGTCGAGAACGCCAAATACACGCTCGATCTCGCGGGAGTCGCTGACGACGTTACCGTCTACGAGGGGGCCACCGAACCCCTGCTCGCCACCCACGACTACGCGGACTACATTCACGGCGAAGGCGGTCTCGGCGGCGAGCGCTTCCCGGACACCGGGATTCCATCGGGTGACCAGTATGGTCCCGACTTCATCGTCGAACAGGCCCGCGCGAATCCCGGGGAACTGACGCTCGTCTGTATTGCGCCGCTGACGAACGTCGCCTTGGCGCTCCAGAAGGAACCCAAGCTCGGTGATCTCCTCGACGATGTCTGGGTGATGGGTGGTAACGCGAACTGCTGTGGGAACGTCACGCCGGCTGCCGAGTACAACTTCTGGGTGGATCCTCACGCCGCAAAGATGGTCGTCGACGAACTGGATATGACGCTGTTCGACTGGGGTGTCACCGTTCGGGAAACCGCCTTCGACGGCGACACACTCGACGAGTTCACGGCGGGGATCGACACCGACCTCGGTGAGTTCTTCGGCGAAGTAGCGACGTCGGTACGAGCGTTCAACCGGGAATCGTTCGGCGAGGACACGACTACACAGCCCGACTCCGGGATGATGGCAGCCGTCATCGAGCCGTCGCTCGTTGTGGAGGCCGGCAGGTATCACGTCGAGGTCGACGATCGCGACGGCCTCACGCGCGGGTACTCGGTGGTCGACGAGAACGACGTGACGGACGGCGAACCGCGGACGACCGTCGTGGAGTCCTTCGACAACGCTCGCTTCGAAGCGATGTTCCGAGCCATGCTCCGCGGGCGATCGCCGGAGTCCGCACTCGACTGAGTCCAGCGACTACGGTGTCCGACGTTCGTTACCTCCGCTCGTGCCCAGCGCGGACGCAGCCACCGATCCAGCAGCAAATAGAGACTTTCGGACCGATTTCGACGGCGTTTGGGACACCAGTCACGTCCGCCCGAGCAGCCGTTCGAGAACGGTACGGCCGCCCGGCCGCTCGGTGAGCAACACCGAGCAATCGACCTCGTCGATGACGTCGAAGTACAGTGAGTCGGTCACGAGCCGCGAGAGCAACCCTTCCTCGGTCGCCCCTATGAGAACGAGCGAGTGGTCCACGGCCGCACGGCCGATTGCACCCTCGACGTCGCCGGAATCATCGACCGTGAGCACGGCGTCGGTGAGGTCGTGGTCCGCAGCCCAGTCCTCCAGGAACTCCTCGCCCGCCTCGCGCTCGTCAGGACCGTCGACGACGTGGAGCAGCGTGATCTCCGAACCGACGGCCGAGCGGAGCGCTCGCGCGACCTCGGCGCTCAGATCGGATGGCGGCCCGCCCGCGGTCGGCAAGAGAACCCGTGAGGCGTCGTGGCCCCGATCCTTGAGAACGAGGACATCACTGGAGAGCTGGCCGGTCAGTTCGTCGAGCGGGCGCTCCGTGCGAGCGGCTCCCCACGGCCGGTCGGTCCCCCAGCCCATCACCACGAGGTTCGCGTGGTCGCGCGCCGCGGTGTCGAAGATCTCCTCGTACGAGCGGTGGGAGACGATCGTCGAGGTCTCACAGGGGACGTCGTACGACTCCGCGGTCTCGCGCACGTATTCCATTCGTTCGTCGGAGTCGGCGACGATGCGTTCGTGCTGGTCGCGATCGTAGCTCATCGACGCCTGTGGCGTCTGGACGATGTGAACGGCGTGAACGGTTGCGGGCGCGCGCTCGCTGGCGAGGCTGCACGCGAGCTCGACGGTTCCGGACTCGGTGCGCGGGTTGCCGATCGGGACCAGTACACGGTAGGAGGCGTCATCGGGCACGGTCCCTTCCGCGGTATCGAG
The DNA here is from genome assembly GCF_000336935.1 of Halococcus salifodinae DSM 8989. NCBI lineage: Archaea > Methanobacteriati > Methanobacteriota > Halobacteria > Halobacteriales > Halococcaceae > Halococcus > Halococcus salifodinae. Next base: position 108,183 of record NZ_AOME01000015.1, read on the forward strand.
GATCGGGACGTACGAACGACCGGCGAAACCGCCGAGCGCCCACTCCCGTATCGAGAGCTGGCGGCCCGCGCCCTCGAACCGGGCGGATTCGAGGCGGTGTTCGGTCGTCTGGAAGTAGTTGACGACGGTCACCAACACGATGCCGCCGAGGGTGTTGCCGAGCAGCACTGGAATGACGAACTGCGTCATTCCGACGACGAGACCGAGATCACCCGCAAACACCAGATACAGCATCTCGGTGAACGAGACGACCACGTGAAAGAGGTCGCCCAGCGGGATCGCGAGAAAGGCCATGTACACGACCACGAGCCGTGAGATCGTATCGCGCGAGGCGTACACGATCCAGACGACGCCGGCGACGATCAGCCCGGCGAAGACGGCTTTGAAAAACAGCGCCCACACTGGCGTCTCGATGCCGTGCTGGGCGTGGTCGAAGGCCGCCTGCGCCGCTTCGGGTGAGAACACGCCGCCCCACGTGAGTGCGGCCGCACCGAGCGCACCCCCGGTGAAGTTGCCGGCGAGGACGATGAGCCAGTGGCGCAGCAGTGTCGGAACACTGGCCAGCCGTTCGAGGGTTAACGCAACAGGAGGAAGCGTGTTCTCCGTGTAGAGTTGGTAGCCGCCGATGATGATGTAGACGAATCCGAGAGGATACAGTAGAGCGCTCAACACCGGGTCATTGTCGGTGGACGCCGTCATCGACGAATAGAGCAAGAACGTGATGGTGATGGCGAAGCCGGCGGCGAGCGCGCTGAAGAAGAGTTCACGCCTGCCGGAAGTGACCTCCTCGTCGGCTTCGGCGATGATTCGCTGGAAAACTTCGTCCGTGGAAAACCGATCGCGAACGACCGCCCCGGCGGCCGGGGCACCGCTTCTGGACCGTTCGATGGCATCTCGAACTGCCTCCGGATCAGGGTCGTCTGTGTCGGCCATTGCCGGACGATGTTCACAGTGGAACTAAGCGTTTGGTGTTCGAGGACGTGTTCTCGTGGAACACTGCTCTCACTGCGGCCGTTCTGCGCTGCGTATCCTTCCGTTGGTGTGCTTTTCGGCTTCGGTAGACACGAAGCGGACGACCCGTCGTCAGTAGCCCGTTCGATAGGCTCTCTCTCGGACGACGAAAGGCGAGACTCGACCCCCATTGCGTTCGGTTTCCGTTGTCCTTCACACGGACAAACGCGCGATGTGGCGCTACTTGCAGCGATAGGGCGCTGTTTGCAGCGGTATGGCGGACGAAATGTCCTCACTGTTAAGACATCTCGACGCCATGAGTAAAGTTACCAACCGAGGCGAATCCACGATGAACGAAGACATCTACCAGTACTCCGGCGAGGCAACCGAGGGCAGCTACGACGTGCAGCAATGGATTCTCGCTGGAGAGTGCGTCCGTGGGTTACTCGCGGTGTTCGACCCCGACGAGTCGCCGTGGATCGCCGCGGACGCCGACTCGACGGTTCGGGACACCGACACCGTTCCGTGTCGCTGTGGCGGTTCACAGACCAACCGTTCTGTGACGGAACACACGCAGCGTCCGGGTTTTCGACCGAAGCACGATCCAATCAGTGACACCGCACTACAACCGATGATTCACGAGCGTTCTGCTGTTTCTCTCCGTGGTCGATCGGTGAACGACCGAGCAGGAACGCTGTAGCGACATGGTGCTCGGCTTTTCGACGGACGTCCTCGTTCTCATCGCGATCGTCGTGTTCTTCGCCGGCGCCGTTACCGGCGTGACCGGGTTCGGCTATGCGCTCATCGGAACGGTCGGATCGGCAGCCGTCCTCGAACCACAGCAGGCCGTCGTTCTCATGATCATCCCCGTGTTCGTTTCGAACATCCCCCTCGTGCGTGAGCTCAGCCGCGAACAGTTGCGGACCTGCGGGCGTCGATTTACGCCGTTCATCGTGGCGGCCGCCGTTGGAACCGTCGTCGGGATGGCCATCCTCCAGTGGATTCCGACCGCGCTGCTCACGCTTGCGCTCGGCGTGTTCACGGTGGGCTACGTCGTGTTCACGCAGGACGCGGTCCCGATTCCGGGCAAGGGATACGTCACATCGAACGCCTTCGAACAGTACCCGAACGCCCAGATCGGAATCGGCTTCGGTAGCGGACTGATCTTCGGGGCGAGTAACGTCGGCGTCTCGATGGTTGCCTATCTCGATAGCCTCGACCTCAGGCGATCGATCTTCGTGGGTGTGCTCGCCCTGATCTTCCTCGGGATTTCGTCGATTCGCGTCGGCGCGGCATGGCTGCTTGACCTCTACGGCTCGGGAGCGCTCGTGTGGCTGTCGGTCGGTGTGGCACTCGTCGGACTCGTTGGCGTGGCGAGCGGCCAACGGATCCGCCACCTGCTGCCGGAGCGATACGTCGACGGATTCGTGTTGGTGTTGCTGGTCGTCATCGGAATCCGACTCATCGCTACCGGTATCGGCGTCTGAGGGTGAACTTCGAGCGAGCAACGGACGTGTGGCGGTTCTGCTGAATTTTTTCGGAATACGACGGTGATCGCTCGTAGCAATCCCTCGGCCAGCCCGCACGAAGCCTGCTCTGACGTTCGGATTGAACCGTCTCGTATGCGCGAGCCACGAACAGCACAGTGAGAACGAAAAGCGCGTTACGCGGCGACTTTCACGGCCGTTTCGCCGTCGATTCCCATTCTGACTTCGACATACCGGTGAACAGAGCGTCCTCGGCCCATAACAGTAGAACGATCTGCCGAATGGAGCGGCCACACCGACCTATTCAGTGTATTCGATCATCTGACCTGTTCGGCTGGGTGTTCCCCAGAAATACGAGTGCCGAACCTCAGGACGGCCGTCACAGAGATTTTCTATCGCGATAAACGATTTATCGGCCGATCTGCGGCCTTCCTCCGGCCCCGATATCGCTGAGCAGCGCCCCTGGAAGAGCGATACTGAGATCGACGAGCGGCCGAGACGGTGTCACCACTGGACGCGTGCTCGATCACAGAGAAACTCGATTTCAACCGCTCAGGCGTTCAGCACCTGGCGAAGCACGTCGGGAGCCGCCTCGAGCGTCGCGTCCAACTCCCCGGCCTGTGGCCCGCCGCCCTGGGCGAAATCCGGCGGGCCGCCACCGCCGCCGCCGACCCGTGCAGCCAGCTCGCCGACGACGTCGCCAGCATCGATCCCGACCCCGTCCGGAACGGCGACGACGAACTGTGCGCCGTCGGCCGCACTCCCGACGACGGCGACATCGCCGCCCTCGACGATCGCGGTCGCGGTCGCCTGGAGTTCGTCGGGCGAGGCGTCCATCCGTTGAATCACGGCCGTCGCGTCCCCGAGGTCGACCTCCTCGCCGACACCGCCAGCTGCGCGCGCCTCCGCGAGCTGGGCTTCGAGGTCCTCGATGCGCTTGCCGCGCTCCTTCCACTCGGTGAAGAAGCGGTCGGCGGTCTCGGGCACCTCACTCGGCGTGACGTCGAAGGCCTCGGCCGCACCCGAGAGCGCGTCCTCGGTGTCCTGAGTCGCTTCGATCGCCGCTTCGCCCGCCGCGAACGCGAGCCGCTCGACGCCGTCCTGAACCCGTTCGGTATTCAGGAGCTTGATCGTGCCGATGTCGCCCGTCCGAGCGACGTGGGTCCCCCCGCAGGCTTGGACGTCGTCGGCGACGTGGATCAACCGGATGCGCTCGCCCGGCGGGATCCCGCCCTGGTAGAGGTCGAACCCGTGCTCGTCCTCGGCGTCGTGGCGGTCGGGCCACTCCGCTGTGACCGAGACGTTCTCGCGGACGAGCGCGTTGGCACGGTGTTCGATCGCCTTCGCCTGCTCGCGGTCGATCCGGTCGTAATGGCGGACATCGATCCGCGAGCGCTCGACACCCTTCTGCGCGCCGGCCTGACGGATGTGCTCGCCGAGTATCTGACGCGCGGCGTGGATCACGATGTGGGTCGCGGTGTGGTTGCGCATCAACTGTCGCCGTCGCCCGCCATCGATGCGGCCGCGGACGAACTCGCCGGTGCCGGGGTTCGCGTCGGCATGGTGGACGATCACGTCGCCCTCACGCTGGACGTCCTCGACTTCCACCGTTACATCGTCGGTCGACAGTGACCCGATGTCGGCGGGCTGACCGCCACCCTCCGGGTAGAAGAGGGTCCGATCGAGCACCACGTCGTAGCCGTCGTCGCGTTCGAAGGTGTCGAGCACCATCGCCTCGAACTCCGTGCGCTCCTGATCGTCGTAGTAGAGCTGTTCGGTCTCGGGGAGATCGGCGATCCGCTCGTCGACTCCCGCTTCGATGGCCTCGTCCACGCCTTCCTCCCCGTGACGTGCGGCCACGAGGCTGTAGAAGTCGTCGGGCACCGATACTGCGGCACCCTTCTCGCGGGCGATCTCGGCGACCATGTCGGGCTGGATTCCATGCGAATCGTACAGCTCGATCAGCTCTTCAGTGGGGATCGACTCGTCGCGCTCGGCGTACTCCTCGGCGAGCTGGCGAACCCGTCGCCCGCCGCGTTCGAGCGTCTCGCGGTACTTCTCGACCTCGGTCCGGACGATGTCCCGGATCGTGTCGCGGTTCTCGTAGCCCAGCCGCTCGGCCTGCATGTCGACCAGCTCGTCGAGCGGTGCGTCGACCCCGACAGTATCGGTCAGTCGCTTGGTTCGTCGGAGCACCATCCGTGCGAGATAGCCTGTGCCGACGTTGGAAGGTACGATCTCGTCGCCGAGCATATAGGCTAAGGTCCGGCAGTGATCCGCGATGGCGTAGATGGCTTCGAGCGGTTCGAGCAGCTCGCGGAGCTCGTCGACGTCGACTCCGATCTGCTCGGCGATCGTCCCGCGGGCGCGTTCGGCGTCCTCGGCCTCGTCGATGTCCATGTGCCCCGCGAGCGTCGCCGCCCGGGTGACGATCTCCTCCTGATCGTCGGTGTGATCGATCCCGGCGTTTTCCTTCAGGAACCCGATCATGTCGGGGTAGATCGCCTCGTACACGGTGGGGGTGCCCTGGGAGACCCACGTCCAGCGTTCGAGGCCGTAGCCGGTGTCGACGATGTAGGTGTCCATCGGCGAGTAGGTGTTGCCGTCCTTCAGTTCGTACTCGCCGTCGGGGTCTTGCTCCATCGACATGAACACGAGCGTGGCGAGCTCCACTCCCCGATAGATGACCTCGATCGCGGGTCCGGCGTTGCCGCCGCCGACCCACGGATCCTCGATATAGGTGATCTCCTCGATGTCCACGCCCATCGACTCGAAGAACTCGTCGCAGTATCTGACTGTCTGATCCTTCCAGTAAACCTCGCCCTCGTAGGCGTACTGGTCGGGATCGTCGAGGTCCTCGCGCGCGTTGAACGCGTGGTGAGCCATCATCTCGAACGCCATCGTGTGTCTCCCTGTTTTGCCGACGTTGTCGATGTCCTGCATCCGGATGCAGGGCTGGCTGATCGTCAGCGGGTTCGCCGGCGGCGGGGTTTCGCCGCTCGTCACCAGCGGCTGGAAGTCGTAGATCGAGGCCTGCGTCAGGAGAACGTCGTCACGCCACCGGTTCGCGGCCACAGGGTAGGGCTCGATCCGTTCGTGGTCGTGGTCCTCGAAGAAGGAGAGAAACGCCTCGCGCATTTCTTTCAAACTATACTCCTCGTCGAGGCTCGGGTTCCCGATGAACGCGTACTCCGCACAGGGTGGTTCGCCGCAGGTCTCGCGATCCTCGTCGCGCGTCCAGAAGAAATCCCCACAGTCAGGACACTCCTTTCTGGTGAACCCCTCCTCCTCGAAGTACTCCAGGCGGTACTCGGCTTCGAGCGTACTCATGGTATCCCGTCATACCCGCGTTCGCCTAAAACAGTTGCGTACCGTTCGCGGAGCGTCGATTCGTCGCCTCGCCGAGTGGTTTCGCGAGTGGGGACGTGGCCCCTGCCCGACGGTAGCACTAACTGTTCGGCCCGCGTAGACGACCCATGTCGACCACCCGCGACGGGCGGCTCGCGCTTCCCGAGCGTCGACCGCTCCTCACGATCGCCGGCGTCGTCGGGGCCTGCGTCGTGCTCGGTGCGGCGGGCGGGCTCATCACGGCTCCGCAGATCGAGACGTGGTACGCGACCCTCGACAAACCGGGATTCACCCCGCCGAGCTGGGTGTTCGGTCCGGTCTGGACGCTGCTCTACGCACTCCAGGGCGTCGCCGCGTGGCTGATCTGGCGGTCGGGCCTCGATCGCCGCATCGTCCGGCTCGCGCTCGGGCTGTTCACCGTCCAGTTCGTGTGCAACCTCGCGTGGTCGCCCGCGTTCTTCGGGCTCGAATCCCCGATCCTCGGTCTCGTCGTGATCGTGCCGCTGTGGATCGTGATCGTCGCCACTGTGGTCGCGTTCTCGCGAGTCGATTGGCGTGCCGCCGCCCTGCTGGTACCGTATCTCGCGTGGGTCAGTTTCGCGACGGCGCTGAACTACGCGATCTGGACGCTGAACTGACCCCGTTGGATTCGTTTTGTGGGGGCGACGAGCATTAGCTGGCACCCTCCTTCGTCTCGCCACTGGACCGCCGAGCGACGAACGACGGCCGCGTCAGGCGGAAAATCGCCCTGCAGCGTTCGTCGGAAGGTGTGAGCACCACTATAAAATCCGCAGAGAGCAAGTGACTACTCTGAGACGATCAGCGGCTGGACGATGCCGAGCACCTGGTCCATGTTCCGCGCCATGTCGAAGGCGTTCGGCATCGAACTGCCGGGAATGAGCGCCCTGAAGTAGCTGGTGTGGCGCGCCTCGACCGAGTGGATCGACAGCGCCGCCGCGACCACGTCGTCGTTTTCGATGAGCGGTCCCGCACCGGCGTACGCCGACGTCCCGACCGCCTCGACGCGGGCGGAGAACTTGACGAACTCTTCGAGGTTCGAGTACGGGAACTCGTACTCGGCGGCCTCAACTGGGGTGCCGCCGAGGTCGTTGATCGTCTGGGTGAGCGCTTCGACGTGGGCCTCCTCGTGATCGCGAACCGAACTGATCTCCTGGAACGTCGCGTACCGGAGTTTCGGGTTCGCGAACTGCTTGCCGATGGCGTCGGCGTTCTCGATGTCGCTCTCGGAGTACTCGTCGAGGAACTCGTTGTAGTAGGCCGCCTCAAGGTGTTCGAGCGCCAGCGCGAAGTTCAGGATGTCGACGTCGGTGACGTCGCCCATGTCACCCATGCCATTCGTGTCGCCTTTGTCGTCCTCCTTGGCGACGGGCATCGCCGAGCCGACTTCGAGGTCGATGCGGTAGAGTTTCGTCTCACCGTCGACGGCGATCAGCGCGTAGGCGGCTCCGTCAGTACCCGAAATATCGAAGCCGTTGACGGCGTTGGCGTCGATACCGAGGTCGCCGATGGTGGTCAGTCCACTGGTGGTGTCGGAGTCCGGGCTCGCATCCTGTCGGACGAGCACGTCGAGGTTGCTGTCGATGTCGTACAGCGTCGTATCGCTCGGATCCGCGACACTGTTGGTGTACCCCGAGGCACTGAGCTGTGGGGCGGTGCCGGCGTTGTCGTCGCCGTCCATGTAGAACGTATCGGGGTCCTGGCGGACGATCGAGCCGTCGTCGGCACTCGTGACGAAACTGTCGCTGTCGGTCGTCACGATCCGGATCGCGTCCGCGACCGGATTGAAGTCGAACCCGATGCCGTCGATGAGATCCGTATCGGGGTAGTCCGCCGACCCCACAGTATTGGCCGAGACCGAACCTCCGGATTTGTTCGGCATCCCCACCGTATAGAGCGTGCCGTCCTCACCCAGCGCGTAGAGTTTGCCGTCGGACGGGCGGTAATCGACCCCGACGAGCAGGGTGTCGCCGCTCACACCATCGATTCGGCTACTCTTATCGGTGTGAATCGCGCCCGAGTCGAGATCGACCGGGACGAGCGCGTTCGCGGTGCCGTCCTCGACGGCGACCAACGCGACCGCGTGTTCCATGTCCGCGTCTTTGTTTTTGTCCTGCTTGGAGGGGACGAGCGTGAGACCATAGACGGGCGGTTCGTGATCCGCGGCGGCGATACCGGTCCCGAGCGACCCGAGAGCAACCGCCGTGACACCCGCTTTCGCCGTGTTGCTCATGAACGATCGCCGATCCAAGGCGCTGCCAACACGAGTAAGCAGACCCTGTGTCGTCTCGTTCTCGCGATCGATATCGTCCTGTTCGTGAGTAGCATTGTCGAACTTGAACTCGCTGAGGTCGGCGAAGCTCTCGCCGGCCTCGATGCGTTCCGCGATGGTTTCTTCGGAAGTCATTGGTGGTTCCACCGCTCATCCAATCGAACGGGGGGATCTAATGGCTATTCCGAACATCTCCCCATATCGCTCCGAAACTATACCCAAATCCGACCCAAATGAGGACGATCCGATATGACATTCGCCGGATAATGACACTCGCTCATTTAGCACGATAATGGTCGGAAACAGACTGGTCCCGAGTAAGTGATTGCACGTTCGATGTCTGAACATTGTTGAAATCCAGATCCAAGGCTGTACATTAAAAATTACTGGGGAATAGTAGTATGATGAATGATTGAATCGGGGCACCGTGATCGACTGTTCTCGGTTCTCAGTACTGCTTCGGCGGACACAACTCCGTGTTTCATAGCACGTTACTGAACGACTGTTCCGATCGGTACGCTTACCATACTTGGGTAGATTCTAGCTTGGCAATGGAGGCCGTCCTGTGGTACGTATTCGTTGGCACCCGCGGCGGTGAGAACAGGGCACGTCTCCTCCGGGCACTCGACGACCAGCCACGCAACCCGAACCAGTTGGCAGACGACCTGAATCTCGATTACACGACGGTCAGACACCACTTGGACGTGCTCGTGGAAAACGACGTTCTCAGAAACAGCGGCGACGAGCATGGTGCGATCTATCTCCCGACGGACCGGGCACGAACCAACTGGGAAATGGTCGAGGAAATCATCGAGCAGGTGGAGTGAGTATGGTAGAAATTAGGACAACCCATAAACCGACAGAAAACTGGACTCGGGTGAGTAGATGGACGTATTAGTGACGCTTCTGCGCCTTTCGGCCGCACTCAGCGTAGTGCTCTTGGTGGGTCTCATCTACGTTTGGGGGCGGAACTACCTCATCTTCCGCTCGAAGCACGCGGTCGGGCTCCTCGTCTTCGCCGGCATCCTCCTGCTCCAGACCACCATCACGACGTATTTCTATACGTTCCACCCAGCGGTATCGGGTTGGGTGGCGAACTCAGAACTCGTGCATCCGCTCCCCCTATTCGTGATGTCGTCGGCACAGGTTCTTCAGCTCGGCGGCATCGTCTTCATCACTTGGGTTTCGTGGGATTAGCCCGACAGTGGAATCGAGATCAAGAGAACAGCGAACTTCTCCTCTCGGCCCAATATCGTAGAAGAATCCTTGCCCCCCAACTGGCGGTGGTTCTCGACGCAGCCACAGGTGACCGTCGAAATACCATTCTCTGTTTCTGGTGACGTTCAGCCCGGAAACTACACCCATTCGATCAGTATCTCGGGGCCGTCCGGCCCTGAAAATAGTGTAACCGAGAAATATACCACTACTGTGGTAAGCCACGCCCCCTCGAACCAAACTGAACTCGGGTCAGTGGCTTACTCCGCTTCGAGTGCGAGCGACGCGAGCAGCGCTTCCAACTGGAGGCGCTCGTTCGCGCCCTGGGTGATCCGGTAGTCGGTCTCGCCGACGCGCTCCAGCAGTCGAACCGTGGCCGCGTCGTCGAGGTCGAACGACCACGCCGAGCGGTGGAGCTGGTCGATGACGTCGCCGCCACCCAATCCGGCGTCGGTCAGGAGGTCGTCGAGCTTCGCCCGCGCGGCGGTGAAATCGCCGTCGAGCGCGCGCTCGACCATCGCTTCGATCTCTTCGGGCCGTGCGGTTGCGGTGATCCCGTACACCGCCTCGTCGTCGACCGCGCCCTCCGTCGTGGCCGCAGCCTGGAGTCCGTTCAACGCCTTCCGCATGTCACCGTCGGCGGCGTACACCAGCGCGTCGACGCCGTCGTCGGTCACCTCGATCCCCTCTCGCTCCGCGACCTGTCTGACGTACTCGCCCACCGCCTCCTCGGCGAGCGGGCCGAACCGGAACACCGCACACCGCGACTGGATCGGATCGATGATCTGACTGGAGTAGTTACACGAGAGGATGAAGCGGGTGTTGTTCGCGAACTGCTCCATCGTCCGCCGGAGCGCCGACTGGGCGTCGCTCGTGAGTGCGTCGGCCTCGTCGAGGAAGATGATCCGGTAGTCGTACCCCCCGAAACTGGTGCGGGCGAAGTCCTTGATCCGATCCCGCACGACGTCGATCCCGCGCTCGTCGCTCGCGTTGAGTTCGAGGAAGTTCTCGCGCCAGTCGTCGCCGTACACCTCCCGTGCGATCGCCATCGCGCTCGTGGTCTTGCCGACGCCGGCCGGCCCCGAAAACAGGAGATGGGGCAGATCGTTCTGGGCGACGTAGCTTTCGAGCCGACCAACGATGTTCTCGTGGCCGACGACGTTCGCGAGCGTCTCGGGGCGGTACTTCTCGATCCAGATCTCGTCCCGGCCGGCCGCCCCGGTCGCGCTCTCGCTCATACCGACCGGATGGCCGGCCCGCTCTTAAGCCACCCGAGACATCGACGCGGGAACGGACAGCGAAGCGGTACCGATCGACCGCGACGGCGACACGCTCAAGACCGCTCGCGGGCTGGCTCGGGTATGATCACGGTCGACGTCGCTGGCGACGAAACGCACGAACTCGACGTCGAAGGAACGTACGCCGACCTGCTCGACGCCGTCGGGCTGGGGCCCCACGAGGCAACAGTACTGGTCGACGGTCGGCCCGTTCCCGAGGACCGTGCAATCGACGCCGACCGCGTTCGAGTGCTCCGGCTCATCAAGGGCGGGTGACCAAACGGCTTTGCTGCTTGCCCTCCAACCCCTCCCATGTCCATCGCGCGACTCGATTTCGAGCTCCCGAACGTCGGTGCGGGGCCAGACCCGCTCTCCCTCGACGCGTTCGCCGCCGATTACGAGGCAAGCGTGCTCCTCTTCCAGCGCGATTATCACTGTGGCAACTGCAAGGACCAACTCCAGGACGTTGCCGAGCGCTACGACGAGTTCACCGAGCGCAACGTCGCCGTCGTCTCGATCCTTCCCGAGCCGAAGGCCCGTGCCCGCGAGTGGCAGGATTCATTCGAGCTTCCCTTCCCGCTGCTCGCGGACCCCGACGCCGATGTCGGCGAGCAGTCCGACCAGCCGACCCGATTCGGCGCGCTCGGTGAGCTCCACGACCTCGTCGGTCGGATGCCCCAGACCGTGATCCTCGACACCCGCAACGACGCGCTCGACACCCACTCGATTCACGAAGGCGATACGCCGTCCGATCGTCCCTCGATCGACGCGATGCTCGGCGAACTCGACGATCTGCTCGCGGCGTGACGAGGGTTCGTCCGGCCCACTCCGACGAACTCCCGGCAGTGATGGGCGTGCTGGATGGGGCGGCGCTCGCGGTCGAGGCGGACGCGGTCCGCGGGGCGATCGATCGCGAGGCAGTGCTGGTCGCGGTCGTCGACGATCGGGTGCTCGGTGCGTGCGTTCTCGACGATCAGGAGATCACGACGATCGCGGTCCGTCGCGCGCGGCGCGATCAGGGGATCGGGACGCGCCTCGTCGAGACGGCCGCAGAGCACCACACGGCGAACGATGCCCCACTCATTGCGTGGTTCGACGCGCCCGTTCGTCCGTTCTACACATCGCTCGGGTTCGCGATCGAACCGGCCGACGAACCCGGACGGTTCCGAGGCCAGCTCGATTGAGAACGTCCGCCTTCCGGTCCGCGAACCGTTCGAGATCCGGGAACGTCTCGAAGGTGGTGGTCTGAGCACTCTCCATCTCGTCGGCCAGCGCGGCGATCCGGCCTTCTCCGCGACGGTGAGATCGGTGAACACCCGCGTTCCTCGGGAATCCAGCCGATCCCCCTTCCCGCGACCTCGTGGGCCCACCGTCCGATCAACTCCATGTCGCGATATCGAATCGGGTCCTCGACGGCGTGAGCTGGAAGATCGGGCGCAGCGTGTGGTCCTCCCGACGCCGTTGCGTCCGCACGGCGAGCGCCGTCGTGCGCTCTACGACGCCGTGAACCTGATGTCGGCTAGGTAGCTTCTCAATGCACCTGAAATCAGGCAGGTAGATTACTCCTGCGCGACTATGCTCGAAATATACACCGACAGTCTAAATTTCGCAGATCGGTGTGCATAACGAATCCAGCTAGCCGGCCTCTGATGACACAGTATCACCACACCACAGTTGGACGCACCTAACGGGCGAGACATCGCCCAGCGTCCGTCTGTCGGGTAGCTTGTGATGACGGTGATTCAGATGTCATGGGTAGAAATTCAGCGTCGGAGACCGACTCATCCGATCCGGATGCACGTATCGACACGCACCTACCAGCCACAGACCGATCGAACAGGACCACGGAGACCCTTCCACCGGATCCTGCCGACACCAGCAACGCCGAACAGTCGAGGTTTTTCGGACTGCTCAGCGATCCGGTCAACGAGAACACGCTCCACTTCGGTCGGGGAAATCGCAAGTGTGCTCGGGGGCTCGCGAGGAGATACTGGGGCAAGCCCGAGCCTGATCCACAGGCCCGCCGCGAAGCGGTCGTCTCGAACACTTGGTGAGTCAGTTCGGCGATTCCGGTCGCTCGTTATCGAGGTCGTCAAGCGCGTCGACCACCCGCGAGAGCACGCGTTCCTGACCGCGCCGGAGCGTGTTCGAGACTGCGGGCTTCGAGACGTCGAACTCGTCGGCGAGCGCCCCGAGATCGGCACTCCGTGGCCGGTCGAAGTAGCCACTGTCGACGGCGGCTTCGAGGGTCTCACGCTCGGTTTCGGAGAGATCGCGATAGCCATCGACGAGCGCCATCGCTGCACCGACCGACTGGACGTAGCCGCCCATCTCGGGAAGGCCGACCTCCTCGCGCGTCTCGACGGTGAACTCGTTGTCGGCCTCCAGTGCCGACAGCGCGGCTCCGGCGGCCCCCTCGCCGTCGAACCCCACCTGCCAGCGCTCGCTCCCCGACTCGATGTGGAACGGGCCCGTGACGTAACCGTCGTGGTCGCGGATCACCCCCATCGCGTTCGTCGTCGGAATCGTCGAGCGGATCCGTGCGACGCCGTCGCGCTTGGCCACCAGGTCGTACTCGTGGATCTGATCGTGCTCGCGGAGCGTCCCCAGTCCTCGGTCGAGGGTCGCGCGGTCGCCGCCGTCGACCACCATCCTGGTTTCGAGCTTCGCCGCCGTCCGGTCGAACTCCCAGTTGAGCGTCGAGAACGCCAGGTCGTGATCGTCGGTCGTGGCGATGTACGGACAGTCGTACTGCTCGATATCGAGGGTGAGATCGATCATGGCCCGAACCTATCACTCACGATCTTTCGTTCACCCGCAAAACGCTTTCGCCGATCCGACCGCCGGACTCATGTGCCGATTCACGACAGTCCCTCTCAGTACGTCCACCGCCGCTCGATCCGCGCGGCGATCTCGGAGTGAGTGTCACGCAGCACATCGACCTCGGTCTCACCGTCGACGTTGACGACGTGAACCTCACCCCGACGCTCGGAGTAGACGTCCTGGAAGTCGTAGACGACGCCGACGACGTCGACGCTGTCGGGAACCTCCTCGATCTCGACCAGCGCCGCGACCTGGCGGTCGACGTTGTACTCGACGAGTCGGTTGATGGCCTCGGTGCGACTCACGTCCGTAGGGAGCGCCTCGACGCCCGCTTCGAGATGGGGTGTCAGCAGTCCGATGCAGTGCTCGATCCCCGCTGGCTCGCTGGCCCCGTCGCCGGTGATGGCGTCGTACGCCGCCGTGACAGCTCCACAGCCGGTGTGGCCGACCACGATGGCGGTCTCGGTGTCGGTGTGGACGATCGGGTACAGGACATCGCCCGAGACGACCGCCCCGGCGTCGGTCCGCTGGGACACTCGATTCCCGATGTTGGCACAGGTGAAGACGTGTCCCGGCTCGTCGTTTTCCCACATGTGGTCCTGAAGCACCCGAGAGTCGGAACAGCAGACCGTGACGACTGCCGGCCGCTGGGAATCCTGCATGTCGTCGAATCGGTCCCTGAACTCTTCGGCGTGATCGGCGTTTCGTTTCAGGAGGTCGACGATCGTCTGGTCCATGCCCGTTCAGAATCGCCCTCTCGGCTATATCCCTTCGATCCTCTACGAACAACGATCAGCCAGATACATCCGTCATGTATGGACAACGATAGAATCCGGGCTGCCGAGGTCGTTTTTGCTATCGTCGTGCATGAACGATTCACTTCGAACGCAGGAATCATTCGACTACCGAACCACCGTGTCTCTGCCGTCCTGTCGACTCAGTCACTGTTCTTTTCGTGTACCTCCACGAGAAACTCTGCAAGCGCTTCGGTAGTAGCGTCGAAGAGTCGTTTTCCAGTGTCCTCTTCTGCCACGCTCGGATCGCCAATCGCACCGCTGTCGGAATACTGCTCAAACGGCCGATACACAGAGAGGGGGCCACCAGCAACGAGATCATCGTCGCCGAGATCGTAGCACTCCTCCAAGTACGCTGCGGGCATCTCGTCGGTATCGACCAGCTCCGGATAGCGATGCAACATCACCGACGTTTCGAACTCACCGCCGTGAGCCATTCCACCGCTGTCGCTTTCACGCACCTCGTCGACAAGCTCTGTCACGAGCTCGAAGTACGTGAGACCGAGAACTTCGGCTTCGGGGTGCTCGTGCCCGATTTCTGAGACTGCAGCATCGATAAGCGGCGTATTACCACCGTGACCGTTCACCAGAACCAGTGCGTCGAAGCCGTTTGCAAGTCCTGCGTCGGCCACATCACGAAGCACGTCGAGAAGGGTCTCGAAGTCCGCAGTGAGGGTTCCACCGAGCGACAGATGGTGGGGCGAGTAACCGGTCCAGACCGGTGGCGCGACCAAGACCGGGATTTCGTCGACGACACGTTTCGTCCCTTCTATCGCCACGCTGTTTGCGAGCAGCGTGTCGGTCATGACTGGGAGATGCTTCCCATGTTGTTCGGTGCTTCCGACCGGAACGACGAGCACTGACCCGTCCGTAGCTCCGATAGCCGAGATAGCACTCGCAGTCTGCGCGCCGAACGAAACCTCTCGGTCCAGCATGGGGGTCGAATGGATCATGCGATACGATACTCCTCGATGGTGCTCCGGTCGACTTCGACACCGAGGCCCGGACTCTGTGGCACTCGAAGCGTTCCGTTGGTACTGTCGAAGGGATCAACCGTGATGTCGTCCTCCCAGCCGTAGTAAACCGAATCTGGGGGGAGCGAAAAGCCTGGAATCCCGTGGACGGCATGCAGGATGGCTGCCGTTCTCACACCAAGGTCGAACGCGCAATGGTGTGCTATCGGGATACCTGCATCTTCTGCGATGGCTGCCTGCTGGCGCAGTCCCGCGAGTCCACCAGCGGGCGTCAGGTCCAACACAGCGACATCGATGGCTCCTGCGTCGATAAGTCGGCGCAGATTGTGCGGGATGTACGTGTCCTCGTTCGGTCCCAGTGGCTGCCCCGTCTGGTTCTTCAAGCTAGCCAAGGACGTGTGGGCATCGACTCGAATCGGCTGTTCCATGTACTGGAGATAGATGCCAGCGTCGGCCAGTTTCGAACCGACACGGATCGCTTGGTCGATGGTCCAGCCCTGATTCGGATCGAGACGGAACTCTAGCTCACCATCGACTTCGTCGTGCATCGCCTTGATCCGGGCAACGTCTTCCTTCCAATCACGACCGGCTTTCGTCTTCAACACGGAGAATCCTTGATCGAGTACCTCGGCGGCCCGCTGTCGGGACTGTTCGGGCGAGAGGATCCCCAGACAGTACGCAACCTCGATCTCGTGGGCGTCTGCGTAATCGTCCTGGTGACCACGATGTTTCATATCGGTCTGACTGGGTGCCGTCCAGCCCCCGAGTAGTTCGTAGATCGGCTTTTCGAGCGATTTGCCGACGATATCCCAGCATGCGACTTCGACTGGTGCGAAGAACATGTCCGCGTTGGCGTATTCGATGAACACCTGTCGTCGAAGCTTTTCCAGCTCGAACGGTGACTGACCGACGACGAGCGGACGAATCCCCTCTTCGATGATAGAGACGGTTGCTTCTGGCGTGAGGAACACGCGAACTTCTCCCCAGCCGGAGATACCCTCGTCAGTATCGACTCTGACGAGGATTCGGTCCATGTCCGTTAGCGAGTTGTGATTGGTTACATACGGACCGATGCCACCGTCTTCGAACGGAACGAGCGGAACATTGACTGCGAACGCTTCGATGTCTGTGATTTTCATGATCGTTTGGGTTTGTCTGGGTCGGTTGACGTTTGGTTTGGTGTTCGGGACAGAGGTGACGAACGCTGACAGCAGTGGGGGTGGACTCTCCCTGAACCCGAGTAGCTGTCCATCATGCGAGAGGCATCACCGTCGAGAGGCCGAGAGTGAAGATCAGCCCGAATACAGCGATCAGCGTTGTAACGACAGTCCACGTCTTTAACGCCTCTGACTGCTTGAGTCCGCCGATCTCGGTGATGATCCAAAATCCTCCATCGTTGTACCACGAGAAGATGTTTCCACCGGCACCGATAGCCATGACGAGGTACGCTGGATTGACCGTTAGCTGTCCCACCAGCGGAGCGACGATCCCAGCAGTAGTCAGCATAGCGACAGTTGCGGAGCCCTGTGCGATGCGGACCGCAGCGGCGATGATCCACGCAGTGACGAGGAGTCCCAGTCCGACTTCCTGCAGTACGCCGGAGATATAACTGCCAACACCAGCCGCGGCGAGCATCCCACCAAATGCTCCGCCAGCAGCAACGATCGCAGCGATGTTACCCCCTTCTTTCAGCGCCTCTGTCAGCTGGTCGGCCCACGTTTCTCTGTCGAGGGACTTCATTCGATAGAACGTGACGGCCGAGGCCATCGCTGCGACAGTCAGCGCGAAGTTCGGGTCTCCAATGAAGGAAAAAGCAGAAACGAACCACGCATTGGACGAGAGAAACGTGCTTGTGACGGTCTGAGCACCGACTAGCACGATAGCAAGCACGATGGGGAGGGAGGCCTCTAGCACACCAGGCAGTTTGGAAGTCGACTGCTCCGAGATGTCTTTCAACTCTTCGGTCGTTGTCCCCATCGTGTCACGGAGGGGAATATCGAGGCGTTTCGAGATGAATTTGCCATAGACGAGCCCCGAGAGGATTGCTGTCGGGATGCCAATCATCAACCCGATGAGGATCGTCGTCCCAAGGTTCGCGTTGATCTCACCCGCGACTGCGAGTGGGCCCGGTGTCGGTGGCACGAAGACGTGTGTCGTCGCGGCTGCGGCACAGATGACGACGATGAACAGTGAGTAGCTATGTCCGACTCGAGCACGCATCGAGCGGGCAAGCGGGGCAAGCAAGTAGAACACGTTACCGAAGAAGACGGGGACTGCCAACACGAATCCGCTGCCGAACAAGGCGTACTCACCGTTCTCTTCACCCGTGAGGGACGTGAACGCACGGATAATGCGTTCTGCAGCACCGCTTTCCAGCATCGTCTTTCCAATGACCGCAGCCATCAGAATGGGGATCCCGACGCTCGCGAGCGTATCTCCGAACGCAGTTGCGGTTTCCGATGCTACATCTCCGAGCGGAACCTCGGGCGCTACCAACCCAACGATGAACGTCGAGATGATGAGCCCAAGGAACGCGGGTACTTTGAGCCGGACGAGAAGTAACACCGTCGTTGCTAAGCCAACTGCGAACGCTATCAGTGGACCAGGGGGATATGCCATGCCCTCACAATTATACTGGACAATTATAAAGTTATTCTTCCATATTGGGTTTATTTCGTCTAATCATGGGGATTTTCGTTTTGATAATGGGAAAAAGCAGATCCGAACGAGATATTCGACAATCGAAAGACGGTGCCGGATATGATGGAAAATTCATTCCATCGAGGCCGTTTCCCCATTCGACATGGAGAAATGATGGCTCAGTTGTGGATACAGTTGGTCAACACAAGGCTGTTCACTGTCGGTAAATCGTCTTTGGGGGCCATCTCCATCCCTCCAATAAACCCGTAGAGAGCGTACTTCGAGAACGACTCCCTCGTTTCGCACAGAACTGACAACTGGAAATTATATAGCCGGTGGCTGGTGGCGGGCAGGAATCTTTCGATATGATCGAAAGAAGAATCGACAGGAAAGAGAACTCTTTTTGCAGAATAGAACGCAGACGAATCCATGTCAGATGATCCCAAACAAAAGACGATCGGCGCAGTCGAAACCTCGTTCGACATTTTAGGCGTTCTCAGCGATATAGAGCCTGCGGGCGTCTCGGAGATTACCGAGGAGCTTGATATGTCTACGAGTACCGTTTTCGCACACCTGAACACACTCCTTCAGCAGGGATATCTAGTGAAGAACGACACGACATATCGGCGTTCGCTTCGGTTCTTAGCGGATGCTGGTGCTATCAGACAGCGCTGTGAGGCTGCACAGCTATTGGACGAGAAAGTCGACGAACTCGCTTCGATGACGGGTGAAATCGCGGGAGCCGCAACTGAAGAGCGGGGTCAAAGGGTCATGCTCTTCCGTAGTGCCGGTGAGATGGCTGCTGGCGATAAGATCCCTATCGGCGAACACAGCTATCTGCACTGGACATCGCTTGGCAAAGCACTCCTTGCTCATCTCCCAGCCGCAAGACGTTCCGAGATCGTCGACCGCCATGACCTCCCTCGTGGTACTGAGCGGACGTTTACGACCCGGGACGCGCTCGGCGATGAACTCGAACGGATCCGTCAGCAGGGATACGCAGTCGATGACGAAGAACATCTGCGAGGTGTGCGAGGGGTTGCAGTACCGGTCTTCAACACTGAGGACGATGTCATCGCCTCGGTGGGACTGACAGGACCGCGAAATCGGTTTCAGTCGTCGTACCTTACCGAACTCCTCAGCTCTCTGGAGTACGTGAAAAACGAAATCGAAGTTCGGAACCAGTACTACGAATGACTCGTACTGTAACTACATGCAGGCCGAACGCGCGAAGTGACGCTGACGAGAAGAATCCGCTGCCGCTTGACGCCCGAGACGGACAGCCGCTTGCCACGATGAGCGACCTCGAAGTGGTCTCAGCGAATGAAAGAGCGCTCACAGCCACCCTGTCGTCCAGAAGAAATCGAACCGATCGTCTCCGAGCAACGGGACGTTCGTCGTGCTCGACGGACATCGGTGACTGCTCCTTTTACACGAGATAGTGCCCTAAAACCCGCATCTGGCTGTGTCCTGCGTGAAGATCAACGGACCGCAGATACGAGCGGTGCGACGAGGTCGTGGCCGGCATCGAGCAGTTCGTCGACCCGTTCTTCACTATCGGCTTCAGCGTACACCCGAAGGACGGGTTCAGTTCCGCTCGGCCGGGCAAGGAGCCACGCGCCGCTCTCCAGGAGGATCTTGAACCCGTCTTTCGTGACGACCTCGGCGACCGACTCGCCCGCGACCCGCTCTGGCAGCTCGCCCTCCAGATCGTCGAGGACGCGCGCCTTCTCGTCGTCGGGGCAGTCGACGCTGATCTTCGCCTGGTGGATCGCGCCGTGCTCGTCGAACAGTCGGTCTACTCGATCGTCGAGCGGTGTTTCCTGTGCGGCGGCCGCCGCGAGCAGCGCGAGCAACACGCCGTCCTTCTCGCGGACGTGGCCGCGGATCGAGAACCCACCCGACTCCTCGCCGCCCATCAGGGCCTCGGCCTCGCCCATCGCCTCCGCGACCCACTTGAACCCGACCGGCGTCTCGATCACGTCTTCGCCACCGGCCTCGGCGATCCGGTCGATCAGGAACGTGGTCGAGACCGTGCGGACGGCCGGGCCAGTGTCCGATTCGAGGAGGTAGTCGTAGATCGCGGCGAAAAACAGGTTCTCGTCGAGGTAGCCTCGCTCTGGCGTCACCACGGCGAGCCGGTCGGCGTCGCCGTCGTTCGCGATCCCGAGGGCGGCGTCGCCCGTCCGGACGCGCTCGGCGAGCTCGTCGAGGTGCTCGGCGCTCGGCTCCGGTGGCGTCCCGCCGAAGTCGTCGCGCTGCTCGCAGTGGAGTCGATCGATGTCCGCGCCCGCACGTTCGAGCAGCGCGTCGGTCACGCCCCGCCCGCTGCCGTACATCGCGTCGTAGGCCACCGTCACGCCGTCGAGGAGGCTGTCGCGGTCGCCGCCCGTCCGGTCGGCCACGAGGTCGAGCGCGTGGTCTGCGTGTGAGTCGACGAAATCGACTTCCTGTACTGTGCCCCACTCGTCCTCGGGGAGCGGGTCGGGCTCGGCGAGGTTGGCCTCGATTCGCTCGGTCACGTCGGGAAGCGCGGGCGCGCCGTCGTCGGGAATGAACTTCACGCCGTTGTACTCGGGGGGGTTGTGGGAGGCGGTGACCATCAGTCCGCCCGCGAGATCGCGATCGACGATCGCCCACGCGAGCAGCGGGGTTGGACGATCGCGCTCGGGAAGGAGGACGTCGAAACCGTTGGCTGCGAGGGCCCGCGCGAGCTCCTCGGCGAATCCTCGCGAACTTTCGCGGGCATCGTAGCTCACTGCCACCGGCGCGTCGTGGCCCGCCTCGTCGAGATGGGTGGCGACCGCCTGGCCGACCATCCGTACCCGCGGCGCGGTGAAGGTATCGAGAGTCGCGCGCCAGCCGTCGGTGCCGAACGAGATCGCATCCATATGCTGGCTGTCAGCCCCGCGAACAAAAGTCCCTCGTCAGACGCGGCTGCTGGCGGTGAGCGCTCGGGATGGTCGCAGTCGCCATTGCCAACGACTATTCGGCGGCGGATCACACTCTCCCTATCGATGCGGCTCATCAAGCTCATCGTCCCCGACGACGAGCGCGAGACGGTCCTCGACGTGCTCCGCGAGGAGAACATCGATCGCGTCGTCACCCGGGAGGCGAGCGAGCGCGACTCGTCGACGCTGGTGGAGTTTCCCTTGCCCACGCAGGCTGTCGAGTACGTCCTCCGCGAACTCCGTGACGCGGGGTTCGACGACGGGCGTTACACCGTGATCGCCGACGCGGAGACCGCGAAGACGGCCACTTACACCGAACTCGAGGATCGCTTCGTTGCGGGCGTCGAAGAGGACGACAGCGTCGCTCACGAGGAGATCCGGGCGAAGGCGCTCGACATGCACCGCAACCCCGTGACCTACTACGCGATGACGGTGTTCAGCGCGGTCGTCGCGGCCGCCGGCCTCCTCCTCAACTCCGCGGCGATCGTGGTCGGCGCGATGGTGATCGCGCCACAGGTCGGCTCGGCGATGATGACCAGCGTCGGGATGGCGCTCAACGACCGGAAACTGATCGGGCTCGGACTCCGCTCGCAGACCGGCGGGCTGGCGGCGGCGATCGTCGCCGCGATCGTCCTCGGGTTCGCGCTCGAAACCACGGGGGTCGTTCCGACGGGTCTCGACGTCGCGAACGTCGCCCAGGTCGCCCAGCGCACCTCGCCCGGTCTCCTGGCGTTCGCGGTGGCGATCTGTGCGGGGACTGCTGGCGCGTTCGGGCTCTCGACCGGGCTCTCGGAGGCGCTCGTCGGCGTGATGATCGCGGCCGCGCTCATCCCGGCCGCCGCGGCGGTCGGGATCGGGGTCGCGTGGGGGCTGCCTGCGGTCGCGCTCGGCGCACTTGCGCTGCTCGTGGTCAACACCGTCACGGTCAACCTCTCGGGTTTTCTCGCGCTCGGCTACCTCGGCTACCGGCCGGGGACCTGGGGCGACGACGGGGGTCGCCGACGGTTCGCCCCGGTGGCGATCGCGCTCGCGGTTCTGATCGCCGTGCTCGCCGTCTCGGGGCTCGGCCTCGTCGCACAGGTCCAGTTCGATCGCGCGGTCAACGACGCCGCCGACGACACGCTCACCGAGGAGCGGTACGGAGCGGTCGAACTCGAAGACCTCTCGGTCGAGGTGGTCGGTGCGGACGTGCTCGGCGGCCAGCGCTCGGTCGTCGTCACCGTGAGCAAACCCGCCGACCGGTCGTACCCGGATCTCCCACGAGCGCTCGCGAACACGATCGAGGATCGAACCGGAACGTCGGTGGCGGTCGAGATCATCATGCGGGATCGCCGAGCGTTCGACCCCGATGCGTCGGCTCTTCGACCCAATCCACAACTGGCTTCCGAGCGAGCGCCGCTCACTCGCCGAGCAGCGATTCCTTCGCCGCCCGCGAGAGGCGCTTGATCGCGTGCTCCCGGGAGAGCGCCGCTCCCTTGTCCGCGAACGTCTCGACGTAGCGGAGTTCGACCGGCGTCCGTCCGCGGGTGTACTTCGCGCCCTCGCCCGCGTTGTGTTCGCGTACCCGTCGGTCGACGTCGGTGGTATAGCCGGTGTAGAGACTCCCGTCGCTACACTCGATCACGTAGACGTGATGGGACACGCGATCCGCTTGGGGGGCTATCCTCAGGCGTTTTTCGCTCGTTCCTTGGCCGCCTCGGCGATGCCCGCGTTCGCCGCACAGCCGGGGCACGCGAAGATCCGGCCGTGTTCGTCGGCGAAGACGCGCTCGAACCGATCCGAGACGTGCGCGCCGCAGTAGTCACACTCTGGCATGGGGGACTCGTCGACAGCGGCGGCTGTCAACGATCCACTATACGCTCTCGAACGGTAAATATCCTCCCCGAGCGGCCGCTGGGCGTGCATTTTCGGTGATTCCGATCGGCCGTCGCTCCGGACCACTCGCCGTCCTACTGGGGCTCTCGATCGCGCGCCGCGTCGATCGCCCGTGCGATCAGGCCCGCCTGTGCGCCCGCGACGAACCCTGCATCGACGTTCACCACAGTCAGGACTGTACACGACTGGAGGAGGCCGGCGAGTGCGGCTTCGCCGTCGCCGCCGTGGCCGTAGCCAGAGGCCACCGGCAGCCCGATCACCGGCGCGTCGACTAGCCCCGCCAACACCGTCGGCAACGCACCCTCGCGGCCGGCAGCGACCACGAGGGCGTCGGCGCGTCTGATATCGTCGAGCCGATCGAGCGCCCGGTGGAGCCCGGCCACGCCGACGTCGTCGACCCGCTCGATCGTCGCCCCCATCTCCCGCGCCACGGCGGCGGCTTCGCCCGCTGGTCTGGTGTCAGCAGTCCCCGCCGTCACGACGCCGACGATCGCATCGAGGTCGGCTGCTTCGTACTCGGCCGCGTGCGCCCGGAGGACGCCCGTCCGCTCGTCGAACGTCGTGGTCGCGTCGGGGTGTTCGTCGGCGAGGTGGTTGACGACCGTGTCGGCGGTCGTCGGATCGACTCGCGTTGCGAGCCCGCGGCCGGTCGTCTCGACGGCGAGGGAGACGAGTTCGGCGACTTCGGCAGATGTCTTCCCATCACCGAGCACCGCCTCGGGGACGCCGCGGCGCTGCTCGCGGGCGGCGTCGAACCGTCCCGCCTCGCCGGTCGCGTAGCCTGCAAGCCGCGATTCCGCTGCCGTCACCGAGATCTCGCCCGCTGCGAGCGCTTCGAGCGTCTCGCGCATACCACCGGTCGGTGCCCGAACTACTACTCCCCATCGACTCCTCGTTTGACCGCGAAACGGGTCGAGAACCCCAGAATCGAACGATTATGGGAACGTTTATAAAGGTCCCTTCGGAACAAAGCTGCGTATGGCAGACCTGATCGTCAAAGCCGCCGTGAAAGAAGAGCTCAATGACATGAACGTTGCGTCGGACTTCTACGACGCGCTCGACGAGGAGGTCACGGAGCTCCTCGACGACGCCGCGCGACGAGCCGACGAGAACGACCGCAAGACGGTCCAGCCGCGCGACCTGTAATTCGGTTTCCCCTTTTCACGTTTTTCGCCCGCCGAGCGACAGCACCCTCATCACGCCAGCGAGGCACGAAGCTGTATAGCTGGAGTGCGTACTGGGTATCGTCATGTCGGACATGGAGGCACCGATGGGCATCGACACCGACGCACGGGCGTTCAACTACTACCGCCACGCCGTCGAGAAACACTGGGATCCCCACGAGATCGATCTCGCGACGGATCGCGAGGCCATCGCCGGGTCGACGACGGCGGCTTCGAGGGACTCAAGCGCACGCTCGCGCTGTTCGGCGCTGGCGAGGACTCCGTGACGACCGATCTCGCCCCGCTCGCGGTCGCACTCGACGAGTTCGAGGACCAGTTATTCGTCACGACCCAGCTCTACGAGGAGGCCAAACACGCCGACTTCTTCGATCGGTACTGGCGCGAGGTGATCCACCCTGCCGAGGACGACCGCGGACAGGAGCGGTCCTCGCCGACCGACGAACGGTGGTTCCCCGCCGAGTACGACGAACTGTTCGAGCGCAACGAACGCGCGATGGCCCGTCTGCTCGACGACGACACTCCCGAGAACCGAGCGAAAGCGTACTCACACTACCACATGACTGTCGAAGGAATCCTCGCTCAGACGGGGTACTACGGGCTCACGCGCCAGTTCGATGCGGACACGTATCCCGACCTCCCACACTTGCCGGGGCTGGTCGCCGGGCTCACGTCCATCCGGAGCGACGAAGGCCGCCACGTCGGGTTCGGGATGGCGAAGCTCAAGGCACTCATCCGGACCGAGCGCGTCGACCCCGCCGTCGTCGAGGAAACCGTCGGCGACCTCCTCCCGCTGGTGCAGGCGTCGATCCCGAGCCACGAGCCCGACGGCCCCGGCGTCACGCCGACCGAGCTGGTCGAGTACGCGACGACCAAACACGAACAGCGGATGCGGCAGATCACCACGGCGAGCGAGCAAATCCCGGATGTCGAGGAACTGACCGCGCTCGCGGAGTGACGACGCGCACGCACTCTCGCCGAACACCAGTACTGTCTTGACCCGCACGCTCCCAGACCACGCTCATGTTCGGCACCAGCGGCATCCGCGGGCCGGTCGGTGAGACGGTGACGGCCGATCTCGCGCTCGCGGTCGGCCGGGCGGTCGGGATCGACGCCGACAGCGCCGTGGTCGGTCGCGACCCGCGCGAGAGCGGTCGGCTCCTCACCGACGCGCTGACCGCCGGCCTCCGTGAGTCCGGCACTGATGTGTTCGATCTGGGGCTCGCAGCCACCCCGACGGTGGCACGCGCGGTCGGCTGGCACGACGCCGACGCCGGAATCTCGGTCACGGCGTCGCACAACCCCGCACCGGACAACGGGATCAAGCTCTGGCAGCCGAGCGGCCAGGCGTTCGACGAGGCCGCCCGTGAGACGATCACTCGGCGCGTCCGCGAGGACGAGACCGATCTCCAAGCATGGGACTCGCTCGGCGATCGCACCCGGACCGACGCCGCCGAGCGCCACGTCGAATCGCTCGTAGAAGCAGTTTCGATCGACGACCCACTCTCGGTCATCGTCGATCTCGGCAACGGGGCCGGCGGCGTCACCGTCGACGCGCTCCAGGCCCTGAACTGTAAGGTCGAGACGCTCAACGCCCAACCTGATGGCGGGTTCCCGGGCCGGCCCTCCGAGCCCACGGCAGAAAACTGTGGCTCGCTTCGAACCCTTGTGGAGACGACCGACGCCGATCTCGGGATCGCCCACGACGGCGACGCCGACCGGCTGCGGGCCGTCACCGGTGCGGGCGAGTTCCTCTCGGGCGACGAGTTGCTCGCACTGTTTGCACGCGAGGCGGTCGCGCGGAGCGATGTCGACGAACCCCGCGTCGCCGTTCCCGTCGACACCAGTCTGGCGGTCGACGACGCACTCGCCCCGCTCGGGGCGACGGTCACCCACACGAAAGTCGGCGACGTGTTCGTGGCCGAGCGTGCGACCGAGTCGGACGTGGTGTTCGGCGGCGAGCCGAGCGGCGCGTGGATCTGGCCCGACGAGACCCTCTGTCCCGATGGTCCGCTCGCGGCCTGTCGCCTCGCGGCGCTCGCCGCCGAGCGCTCGCTCGACGAGCGCGCCGGCGAGATCGAGACTTACCCGATCCGACGCGCGAACGTCGAGACAACCGAGAAAGCAGCGGTGATGGAACGTGTCGAGGAACGAGTGCTCGCGGAGTACGACGACGTCCGGACGCTCGACGGCGTCCGCGCCGACTGCGGGGACGCGTGGTTTCTGGTGCGCGCGAGCGGAACCCAGCCGCTCGTGCGGATCACCGCCGAGGCGCGCGACGAAGCGCGTGCTGGGGAGGTCTTCGAGACCGTTCGAGAAATCGTCGTTGACGCCGAGAACTAGCCGCGCCGCGTCGACCGCGCTTGCCTGACTTCCGCGCCGTCGCGGATCTTGTCCTCACACTGCGGGCACACCCGGGGCTCCTCGATCTCACTCGGTGTGAAAACCCTGGCGTACGCCGCCGTCACGAACGCACCACAGTTCTGGCATTCAGGCATACGCTTTCGATTCCACGTCACCGGATATATACTCCACGATACGGTCTCTCACGCTTTCGAGTGTCAACACGACCCATATAACACCGAACGGCCAGTTTCCACTCTCCGCTCGGGGGGGTCGGGATACCAACGCTCATTCGAGCAGCCACCCAAACACAGTCATGACCGTTCTCCTCGTCCGCCACGGCGAGACCCCGTGGAACGCGGCCCGACGAATCCAGGGCTGGGCACCCGTTCCGCTCTCCGAACAGGGGCGCGAGCAGGCCACGCGCCTCGGCGATCATCTCGCCGCAACGTACGACGTCGATCGGCTCGTCGCCTCCGACCTCCGGCGGACCCGCGAGACGGCGGCGTTGATCCGAGG
Organism: Halococcus salifodinae DSM 8989; assembly: GCF_000336935.1. Taxonomy (NCBI): domain Archaea; kingdom Methanobacteriati; phylum Methanobacteriota; class Halobacteria; order Halobacteriales; family Halococcaceae; genus Halococcus; species Halococcus salifodinae. The sequence continues at coordinate 134,851 of NZ_AOME01000015.1, forward strand.
GGCCGGCGTCGATGTCGAACCGACCTTCGACCGGGCGTGGCGCGAGCGCGATTTCGGGGTGTATCAGGGGCTCTCCTACGAGGCGCTGTTCGAGACCTACCCCGAGTTCGCCGTCACTGAGTCCGGCATCGCGGCGCTCGAAGCCGTCCCCGAGCGTGGCGAGAGTCTGCTCGACTGCCGCGAGCGCGTGCTCCGCGCGTTCGATCGTCTCGTCGCCGATGCGGGGGACGAAACGGTGTTGATCGTCACCCACGGCGGCCCGCTCTACGCGCTGCTCGGTCACCTGAAGGGAATCGACTACGTGGAATCGATCGCCGGCGAGTCACAGGGAAACTGCGCGGTGAACGAACTCCGGGGCGGCCAGAACGGGGGGTTCGAGATCGTCCGCGAGAACGACACGAGCTACCGGGAGTGAGATCGTCCCGGGCTGCCGTCGATCTCAGTCCTCGGCGGTCGGGTACTCTGCACCGAGATCGAGGTCGCCGGAAACGGTGTCCGACGCGTCGCCTTCTGCTTCGGCCGCCGTCTCGGCTCCCCCATCATCCCCTGGGCTGACGCTTCCGGTGCGGTAGCCGTGGAGATCGAGGGTGACGTGCTCGAAGCCGATGTCGGCGAGATGCTCGCGGGCCGCTCGAACGAAGTCCGAATCGAGTGCGCGCTCCAACTCCTCGGGCGCGACCTCGATGCGCGCGAGGCCGTCGTGATCGCGCACCCGGAACTGCTCGAACCCCCACGTTCGGAGCAGGGTTTCGGCCTTCTCGACCCGCGAGAGGCGCTCCTCGGTGACAGCCAACCCAGTGGGAATCCGCGAGGAGAGACACGCCATTGCGGGTTTGTCCGCGACCGAGAGCCCGTACTCGCGGGCGATCCCCCGAACCTCCTCCTTCGTGATGTCGTGTTCCAATAGTGGAGAGTAGGCGTTCAGCTCCTCGACCGCCCGGAGACCCGGTCGGTGGCCCTCGCCGGGATCGGAGGCGTTCGTCCCGTCACAGACCGTCGTGATCCCCAGCTCCCGTGCGGCGTCGAACATCGCCGAGAGCCGCATCGTGCGGCAGTGATAGCACCGATCGCCGTCGTTCGCCACGAACTCATCACTACTGAGCTCCGAGAACTCCGCGATCTCGTGGCGAACGCCGATCTCGTCGGCGACTCGGTTCGCGTCGTCGAGTTCGGCGGCCGGCAGCGTCTCGCTTTTCGCGGTGCAGGCCACGGCATCCTCGCCGAGCGCGTCGTGGGCGAGCGCCGCGACGACGCTCGAATCCACGCCACCCGAGAACGCGATCAAGACCCCGTCGCGTTCGGCGAGATCGGCACGGACGGCGGCTGCCTTCGCCTCGACGTTCATGGCTCAGATTCGGGGCCGCGGGCCAAAAGCGCGTTGCGTTTGCGGGAGGACCAGTCCACATCTTCTCTTTGCAGCGAGACCCACAGACTGCTTCCTGAACCGCCGATCGTGACTGTGTACTGGTGCTGAAATCCACGCACCGTCGATATCCGGCCCAAATGAGAACCGCAGGCCACACCCTCCCCAACCGATTCCTTCGCATCGGTCGCTCCGCTCCCTCGCTCAGTCATCCCTCGCACGAGTCGCGCGTCTTCGACGTGCTCCCGCGCGCCAACGCCTCAAATCCACGGTGGTCGGTAAGTAGCACTGCCCACCGACAAATCGATCGCTCCCCGGATGGTTTTTGCCCCCGGCGGGGCTTGACGCGAGCGATGGACCTCGAATCGGTCCCCGGCGTCGGTCCGAAAACCGCCGACCGCCTCGCGGCGCTCGACGAGCCCGAGCGCGCGCTCGCGGCGGGCGACGTGGCGGCGCTCGCCGAGGCTCCCGGCGTCTCGCCGGGGCGAGCCGCGACCATCGCGCGGGCGGCGATCCAGGCCGAGCACGACGACACCGGGGAGTTCCTCGCGACCGACCGCGCCCGCGAGATCTACCGTGACGCGCTCTCCCTGCTTCAGGAACGCGCGGTCACCGACTACGCCGCACGGCGGCTCGAAACGCTCTACCCCGCCAGCAGCGAGTCACGGATCGAAGAAGTGCGTGAGTGGACCACGGAGGCGATGGCGCGCGAACCCGGTCCCGAGGTGCTCGACGCACTCTCTGGCGTCGAACCGCTCGAATCGCCCTCGGGACTCAGAGTCCGCGAGCGGTGTCTCGCCACCGCCGATGCCGAGCGCCACGCCGCGGCCGAGACCGCCTACCCCGAGATTTCGGTCGAGATCGTTGAGGACGCCCGCGACCTCGCTGACCTCGCGACGGGGTACTCGACGGTGATCGTCCTCGACGAATCCTTCGCCGGGATCGATATCGCGGGCGACGTCCGGGTCGAACCCGACGCGCTCGAACGCCCCGCAATGGTGGTGCCCGAACGGCTGCTCGCCTTCTTCGCCGAGAACCGCGATCGGCTTCAGGCGGCTGCCGCGGTTGCACGGGCCGCCGATCTCGACACGCCCTGCGATCTCGCGGCGCTTGACGACGCACTCGGCCGGCTTGACGACGAGAGAAGCGTGGTTCCCGACGACGAGCTTGCGCGGCTGCGTCAGGCAGTCGACGACCTCGACGCGGCGATCTCCACAGGTGAAAGCGTGGCGAACGATCGGCTCCGCGCCGCGATCGAGGAGCGCGATGTCACCATCGAGGGTTCGGACCTGCTCTCGTTGGTCGAGCAGGGCGCTGGCGTCGACTCGCTGCTCTCGCGGGAACTCGCCGACGAGCACGCCGAAGCGATCGAGGCCGCACGCGAACATCTCGTCGACGCGCTCGATCTCGATCCTGGGGAAAGCGAGATCGCCGCGCGGGCGTTCCCCGAGGAGCCCACCTTTCCTGTGGAACACGACGAGGATGTCGTGAGCCGACTCCGCGAGGAGCTCACCGCCGCGCGCGACCGGCGAGCGAGTAGAATAAAGCGCGACCTCGCGGCGGACCTCGCCGATCTGCGCGAGGACTGCGAGGCGCTCGTCGGCGCGGCGCTCGAACGCGACGTCGAACTCGCCGTCGCGCGCTTCGCCCGCGAGTTCGAGTGTACGCTGCCCGAGTTTGGCGGAAGAGGAGTCGCGATCGAAGCCGGCCGCTTGCCCCTCCTCGACGTCGACTTCGACGCGGTCGAGCCGATTGACTACGAAGTCGCGGGCCCGACGCTGCTCTCGGGGGTCAACAGCGGCGGGAAAACCTCGACCCTCGATCTCCTCGCGCTCGTCACGATCCTCGCGCACATGGGGCTGCCCGTCCCCACCGAGCGGGCGGTAGTCGAGCGCTACGACTCGCTGCACTACCAGGAGAAGAGCCAGGGCACTCTCGACGCGGGCGCGTTCGAGTCCACTCTCCGGGAGTTCGCCGGCCTCGTCTCGGGGGTGGGTCGCCGGCTCGTGCTGGTCGACGAACTCGAAAGCATCACCGAACCGGGTGCGTCGGCCCGGATCATCGCGGGCATCCTCGAAGAGCTCGCGGGCGACGAGACCACTGCCGTATTCGTCTCCCACCTCGCCGGCGAAATTCGCGAGGCTGCCGGGTTCGAGGTCCCCGTCGACGGCATCGAGGCGGTCGGACTGGAAGGGGGCGAGCTCGTCGTGGAGCGCTCGCCGAAGAAAGACGTCCTCGCGCGCTCGACGCCCGAACTCATCGTCGAGAAGCTCGCCACCCAGGACGGTGGTACGACCGCCGACGGTGCGGAGCCGTTCTACGAGCGCCTACTGGAAAAATTCGAGTGATCGTTTCGGCATTATCCACGAGCCGTTGGGACGACAGACCCTGCAAGCACAGGGCCGCCGAAGCCTTGAAGCCGGCGGGGAGCGAGGTGAAAGTGATGGCCGACGACGGCGACATGCTCTCGTGGGACGAGTCGGTCTTCCGGGACGAGGGCGTCTTCGAGGTGGATTACCTCCCGGAGACGTTCCACCACCGCGACGACCAGCTCGACGGCCTCCAGTACGCGCTCCGGCCCGCCGTCCGGGGCTCGCGTCCGCTGAACGCGATGGTTCGCGGGCCGCCCGGCACCGGCAAAACCACCGCCGTTCAGAAGCTGTTCGGCGAACTCGACGCACGGCGTGGGGTCCGAGCGGTGCGAGTGAACTGCCAGGTCGATTCGACCCGGTATGCGGTGTTCTCGCGGCTCTTCGAGGCGATCTTCGAGTACGAACCGCCCGCGAGCGGGATCTCCTTCAAGAGCCTGTTCGAGCAGATCACCGACCATCTCACCGACGAGGGCGAGGTCCTGGTGGTGTGCCTCGACGACGTGAACTACCTCTTCTACGAGGGCGAGGCCTCCGAAACCCTCTACTCGCTCCTGCGCGCCCACGAGACCCACGCGGGCGCGAAGGTCGGCGTCATTCTGGTCTCCTCCGATCTCGATCTCGACGTGATCGCCGATCTGGACGAACGCGTCCAGTCGGTGTTCCGGCCCGAGGAGGTGTACTTCTCGGCGTACGACGAAAGCGAGATCGTCGATATCCTTCGTGAGCGCGTCGAGCGCGGCTTCCGTAACGACGTGCTTGGCCCACGCCCGCTCGATCTGGTGGCCGAGCTGACCGCCGAGACCGGCGACCTCCGGGTGGGGATCGATCTCCTCCGGCGTGCGGGACTCCACGCCGAGTCGCGCGGGAGCCGCACCGTCACGATCGAGGACGTCGAGTCGGCCTACGAGAAGGCCAAACACGTCCACCTCTCGCGGCGGCTGGGCGAACTCACCGATCCCGAACGCGACCTCCTGCGGGTGATCGCCGATCACGATGGCGAGCGCGCCGGCACGGTGTACGAGGCGTTTCACGACGAAACCGACCTCGGCTACACCCGCTACTCCGAACTTATCAACAAGCTCGATCAGTTGGGGCTCGTCGACGCCAGTTACACCAGCGTCGAGGGTCGTGGACGCTCGCGCGAACTCTCGCTCGCCCACGACGCCGACGTGATCCTCGACCGGCTCTGAGACCGTCTCGATCCGTTTTCGCTCGGCTGCGTCCTCAGCGCCCGATCAGCCGCGCCCGGTCCATCTGAGCAACAGGAGTGTGCCCTCGAACAGTCCGATCATCGTCGCGGCGACGATGATGGGGGCCATCCCGGTCGGGTCGGGGCTGAACAGGAACGCGACCCCGGCGAACCCACCCCAGAAGTAGAGCCGCCGGCTCGTGAGCCACGCCCGCGTCGTGAGTCCCATCATGATCGCGAGCATCACGAACAGCGGGATCTGGAAGACCAGCGCGAAAAAGCCCATCAGCAGCGTCATCAGACCGAACGTATCACCGAGCCCGAACGCGATCTCCGCGACGGGCTTCGAGTAGCCGAGGAAGTAGTTGAACATCACCGGGAGAACGAGGAAGAAGGCGAAGCCGACCCCGATTATCGCGAACACGAGGCTCGTGGGGACGGCTGCGAGGTAGTACCGGCGCTCTTTGTGGTAGAGTCCAGGGCGCATGAACCGATAGGTCTGATAGACGAACAGCGGCAGCGCGACGACGAACCCCGCGAGCGACGCCGCCTTCAGCCGGGCGAGAACGAGTGCTAGCGGGTCGTAAACGTACGGACAGGCTGCGCTCGCCTGGTCAGCCGTGACCGGGCAGGCTGTGGGTGAACCGGGGAGGAAGGCGTACCAGATGAAGTTGATGAGGTCGTCGGCAAACGGAAAGACGACGCCGCTCACGACGCCCATCGCCACGATCACGATTCCGAGGCGTTTGACCATCTCCTCGATGTGATCGGCGAGCGGCATCTCGCTGTCGTTGAGCGGTGCGGTGTCGGCGGGCTCGTTTGCGGTGGTCCCGCCCGTCTCCGTCGACTCGGCCATCTGACGGTGGGTTTGCCGGTGAGCGTTGTAAACTTTCTTCTCGGCAGCCGGGAGAACGCGAGCACTGGTAGACAAGATTGATAACGAGGTGTCGGCTACGCCCACCGAAGCAACGAATGTCGGGAGCCGTCGACGACGATGTCCGCCGATCGGTCGCACGCGGCCGGGAGACGCTCGGGGCGATGCTGTCGGCCGCCCAGACTCATCTCCAGAAGGTCGCGATCGCCTTCCTGATCGGGTTTCTCGGCTCGTTTTACGCGCTCTGGCTCTACGTCTGGGATCGCCTGCAGACGGATCTCTTCGCGCAACTTCCGGCCGATGTCGCCGAGGAGACCTCGGTCATCGGCACCACCCCGTTCGAAGTGCCGCTGTTGCAGGCGAAGATCGCACTCGCGGTCGGCGGGATCGTGGCGCTGCCCGTTCTGCTCTACTACTCGCGCGAGGCGCTCCGCGAGCGCGGCTACTGGGTCACGGTCGGCTCGCGCTGGAAAGTGGCTGCCATCGGGCTGATCGCTGCGCTGCTCTTTCTCGGTGGCGTCGCCTACGGCTACTTCGTGTTCTTCCCGTTGATGTTCTCGTTCCTCGCGGAGCTTTCGGTCCGGGCCGGCTTCCAGCCCACCTACTCGATCACGCTCTGGGCGCAGTTCGTCTTCCTGCTCATGCTCTCCTTCGGGCTCGCCGCCCAGCTCCCGCTCGCGATGACCGGCCTCTCGCTCACCGGTATCGTCCCCTACGAGACGTGGCGTGAGAAGTGGAAGTACGCCATCATCGGCGCGTTCGGCTTCGGTGCGCTGTTCTCGCCACCGGATCCCTTCACGCAGGTGCTCTGGGCGGTACCGATCATCGCGCTCTACGCGCTCAGTCTCGGTCTCACCAAGGTCGTGGTGACGCTCCAGCGCGGCGGCAGCGCGGTCGACGCGGGGCGGGTGCTCAGGGAGCGCTGGCGCGCGATCCTCGCGGTTCCGACGATCGTGGCGGGCGCGATCGCCGCCCTGATCGTCGCCGGTTTCGGCGGGTTCGTCAACCAAACCGTGGTGCCGGCGATCCCCTACATCTCGCCGAGCGAGCCGGTGTTCACGTACATCGGCCCGCTGCTCGGGCTGCCGCGCGATCTCGCGATCGCCGTCGTCGCGGGAGCGGCGTTCGTCGCCGTTCTCGTGCTCTCGTTCGCGTACGCGCTCTACCGCGCCGCCGGCAGCGCCGCGACGGAGACCGGCCGAGCCGGTGATCCGACCGCGATCGATTTCGAACCCCTCGACGCGGCTGGCGTTCGGGCCGCCCCGACCGAGGCGTTTCGCGGTCTGAGCGAACAGGAGGCGGTCGCTCAGGCCAGTATGGCGACGAGCGACGGCGAACCCGAGAAGGCCCGGGCGATCCTCGATCGGTTCGACGAGGCGGAAGCAGCCGCGGAGACGGAGGATGAGTCCGACACGGCCCTCGACGAAGCCGAACATCCGGGCGAACCTGGTTCGGCACCCGATGCGGGGAACGACGCGAACCCGGTGTTGAGCCGCACGACGGGCGTCGTGGACGCGTTCACCACCGAAGAGACGACCGAGGAGGACGTCGGCGGGTACTACTACGACATCGCGTTCGTGCTCGACAGCCTCCGATCGCGGGCGTTCTTGTTGCTCGCGATCTTCATGTCGGTGCTCGCCGGGACCTTCCTCTGGTTCCTCGGGAACCTCCCCGGGCAGTCGGCTCCCGGGATCGACCAGATCCGTGGGGACTTCCTCGGCCGGCTGCCCGCAACCGTTCGTCCCGAGCAGGTGGGGATCGTCGAACTCCATCCGACCGAGGGGCTCGTCTTCGCGATCAAGCTGAGTACGCTGTTCGCGGCGCTCGCGGTCCTGCCGCTCCTGCTCTACTACGCGTGGCCGGCGTTGCGCGAGCGCGGGATCACGGCCGGCGACCGGCGCGTGCTCATCGTCTGGGCCGGCGCGCTGTTCGTCAGTCTCATCGGGGGGATCGCCGTCGGCTACACCACGATCGCGCCCGCGGTGATCTCGTGGCTCGCTGGCGACGCCATCGGTGCGGGGATGGTGGTATCCTACCGCATCTCGGCCGCCGGCTGGCTGGTCTTCTTCACCACTGCCGGGATCGGGCTGCTCGCGCTCGTTCCGGTGACGATGGTGCTGTTCCATCGCGGTGGCCTGATCCCCTATCGGGGAATGCGCAATCGGTGGCGCGAGGTCACGGTCGGCGTGTTCGCGATCACCGCCTACGTCTCGCCACGCGGCGTGTTCATGATGTTCATCCTCGGGATCCCGATCATGCTGTGTTACGGGCTGGGGCTCGGCTTGCTCTGGCTCTACACCCTCGGCGGCCGGCGCGCCTCGTGGGGCGAGGAGCCGGGCGAGAGCGCCGACTGATCGAACGGCCTAACTGCTCGCCCGGGAACTCCCGGGTATGATCCGGCGACACGCAGCCACACGCAGGAGGACCGACCGATGAGTACGTCCCACAGTGGACGTGCATCCGGCATGCAGGTGGCGCTGATCGCGCTGTTCGTCACCGCGCTCGTGACCGCCCAGCTCACCGCCACCAAAATCCTCGGGTTTTCGATCCCGTTCTCGCTCCCGGTCACGGGCGACACGCTGATCCTCCCCGGTGCGTCGCTCGCGTACGCGCTGACGTTCCTCGCATCGGACTGCTACGCCGAACTCTACGGCCGGCGTGCGGCCCACGTCCTCGTGAACATCGGTTTCGCGATGAATCTCGTTCTCTTAGGACTAGTCTGGGGGACGATCGCCGCGCCCGCCGCCACGTCGAGCGTCGATCCCGCGGCGTTCGCGACGGTGCTCGGCGCGAGCACCAACGTCGTGCTCGGGAGCCTGCTCGCGTACGTCGTGAGCCAGAACTGGGACGTGTTCGTCTTCCACCAACTTCGCGACTACACCGAGGGGCGCGCGCTCTGGCTCCGGAACGTCGGCTCGACCGCGACGAGCCAGGCGCTCGACACCGTGATCTTCGTGAGCGCCGGTACTACCTCGCAGCCGTCCCCACGAGCCTCGTGTTCGCGATAATCGGGGGCGGCTTCGCCTTCTTCCTCGTTCTCCCGGTGATGTTCAACTACTTCCTCGGCTANGAGATGTGTATAAGAGACAGCCTCCGTCCTGCTCGCGCTCGGTGTCGGCCAGTACCTCCTCAAACTCCTGATCGCGGTCTTCGATACGCCCGTGGTCTACGCCATCGTCGGCTACGAGCGCTCGCGGAGCGACGCCCGACCGACGGCTAGCGCCGACTGATTTTACGGTTGGCGCGCGCTCGCGCTCGTGTGTGAGCGACAGCGAACACCGAGCGCGGACATTGCGCGAGGGATGACTGAGCGGAGTGAGCGAAGCGAACGCAGCGAAGGAGTCGGTTGGGGAGGCGTGTGGCCTGCGGTCTCTCAGTTGTGTCGGGATTCGCGGTCTCGTCGCGGACTCGTGAGTACGAATCATTCCACCGGATTCGTGAGTCCGAGCCACAACCCGACTCAATCGATCCGTTCGGCGAACCCGAAGCGCGGTTTCACGCCCTCGATCCGAACCTCAACCGTCTCGCCTTCCTCTGCATCCGAAACGAACAGCGTATAATCGTCGACTTTCGCGATCCCGTCGTCCTCGTCGCCCGTGTCGGTGATCTCGACGGTCAGTTCGTCATCCACCGCTACCGGCGCGGTCATCCGACCTTTCCCTACGAGGAAGAGCTCGGACGATTCGTCCCGGGAGGCGTCGGGGCGCACAGTCCGAACGTACTCGAACTCGTCCTCAATATCGGCTTCGAGGTCGTCGAGATCGCGGCCGTCGAAGGCTTTCACGACGAGATCGCCGCCCGGTGTGAGGATCGTTCGCGCCACGTCGAGCGCCTGACGCGCGAGATGGATCGAGCGGGCGTGATCGAGCTCGTACTCGCCGGTCATGTTCGGAGCCATATCCGAGAGCACGAGATCAGCTTTTCCCACCCGCTCTGCGATCTCCGCTTGGGTACTCTCCTCGGTGAGGTCCCCGCGGACCGTCTCGACACCGTCGATCGACTCGATGCGCTGGCGGTCGACGCCCACCACGCGACCGCCGTCCGCACGTTCGGCGGCGACCTGGAGCCAGCCGCCGGGCGCGGCCCCGAGATCGATCACGGTGTCGCTCGGAGCGATGAGGTCGGCGGTGTCGTCTATCTGCTGGAGCTTGTACGCCGACCGCGAGCGGTAACCCTGCTGTTTGGCCTTGTTGTAGTATTCGTCCCGACCCGACATTCGTTGGTTGGCGTAGACCGTGTGTGCGTAAACGCCCTTCGTTCAGCCGTCACTCGCTCAGCCGTCATTCGTTCACCCATCACTCGCTCAGCCGTCATTCGCTCAACTGTCACTCGTTCAGCCGTCATCCCGTTTCGGTCGGCAGGCGGTGCTATCGACAACCACGGGAGAACGACGACTTTCCACCGACTGTCCGAACCACGCTGTATCGATATATAGCAGCCTGTCCTGCTCCGCCCACCAATTTATATATATTAGAAGCAACTATGTAGTAACCCCCCTCGTTTTCACGCGATGACGCGCAAAGCGACGCGACGCCGCGTACTGATGGGGATCGGCACCGGAACCGCGATCGGGGTTGCTGGCTGTACCGGTGGTTCCGGCAACGACGGCGGTGGTGACAACGGCAGCGGTGGCAACGGTAGTGGCGGCGGCAACGAGAGCGGCGGGAGCGGTTCCACGAGCGGTGGCCAGGGGATCAGCGGGGGCAGCGCACAGCAGTCGAGCGGCGCGCTGACCGCCGACGGCTCCTCGACGGTCTATCCGATCACGAGCGACGGATCGTCGGTCTGGAACTCCAACCCGCCGGCCGATGACGGCGAGTACTGGGGATCGAACGACGAGGGGACCGCCCCCGGCTACGAGGCGCTCGGCAGCCCCGACATGCCGATGACCGAGTTCTTCGCGAGCATCTACGGGCTCGATCCCTACCAGGTCAACGTCGGTCTCAGCCACTCGGGGACGGGGATCGAGAAGCTGATGAACGACCAGGTCGACATCGGTGACTCCAGCGCGCCCGTCCAGGACGAACTCCCCGAGCGCGAGAGCTACGACGACTTCGTCGATCACGTCGTCGGCGTCGACGGCCAGCCGGTCATCGTCAGCCAGGCGATCGCGGATGCCGGCGTGACGAAACTCACCGGCGAGCAGCTCCGCGGCATCTACACGGGTGAGATCACCAACTGGTCCGAGATCGATTCGTACTCCGGCGACGACAAGGAGATCCAGAACATCTGTCGTGCGGAGGGGTCGGGCACCGATACCGCCTTTCGAGCGAACTTCCTCGGTGATCCGAACGCCGAGATCGCCTGCTCCCAACGGATCGGCCAGAACCAGCAGGTCCGCTCGACGGTGCTCAACGCCGACAACGCGATCGCGTACATCGCGCTGGCGTTCACCGGCAACGGCGCACCCGCGATCGCGCTCGAACTCGACGGGACCACCTACGAGCTCGGCAAGAACCTCGGCTCGAAGGACTACCCGCTCTCGCGCGACCTCCACTGCTACACGTGGAAGGACACCTCGCCGAAGGAGTCCGCGTTCATCAACATGCTGCTCACCGAGTTCGGCCAGCAGCAGTTCGTCGCGGCGAACGATTACTTCAAACTGCCACCCAACCGCCGCGAGGAGGAGCGCAGCAAACTCGCCGATCCCGAAAAGCAGATCGAGTACAGCGGCGGCAATGCGTCCTCCGGCAACGCGTCCTCGGGGAACGCGAGCAGCTGAGGTCGTCGGCCGGTCGGCCGACCCTCACACAACTGAGACATCAAATGAAACATCCATATTCGCATGCCGACCATCCCTGAACAGTGGCTGCCGGGCAGCCTCGGCGACAGGACCACCGACACCGACCGGAGTGCCCTCGTTGCGGGTGCGATCGGCGCGCTCACCCTCGCGGGTGTCGCGGTCGGGTTTCTCGTCCAGTCGAGCTTGACGGCGGTGTTTTTGCTGGGGTTCCTCGTCGTGGTGGGCTTCGGCTGGTACGCCCACCAGGCCGAAACGGCGAAGGCGCTGACCTTCCTCGCGACGGCGTTCACCGTCGCCGTGATGGGGCTCATCATCGTCTTCCTCTTCCGGGAGGCGTGGCCGGTGTTCGAGCTGATGGGACTCGATCTCATCACACGAATCAATCCCGGCGAGGCTGGACTGTGGGACACCGCAAGCTCGGTGTACTCGCTCACCCCGATGATCTGGGGCACGGTCGTGACGACGATCCTCGCAATGGCTATCGCCGGTCCGCTCGGGATCGCGAGCGCCGTGTTCCTCGCGGAGATCGCGCCCGGGTGGCTTCGGGACATCGTGAAGCCGGGCGTCGAGATCCTCGCGGGGATCCCGTCGATCGTCTACGGCTGGCTCGGATTCATCGTCATCAACGGCTACTTCAGCCGGTCGGACACGTTCGATCTCGCCTCGAACGGGAGCCTCGTGGTCGCGGGGATGGTGATCGGGCTGATGGCGCTGCCCACCGTGGTCTCGGTCGCCGAGGACGCACTGACGTCCATTCCGGAGTCGATGAAGAGCGGTTCGCTCGCGCTCGGCTCGACCGAGTGGCAGACCACGATGGGGATCACGATCCCGGCGGCGTTCTCGGGCGTTTCGGCCGCCGTCCTGTTGGGCGTCGGTCGTGCAGTCGGCGAGACCATGGCCGCGACGGTGATCCTCGCCAACGTCACCGAGTTCCCTGGGCCGCTGTTCGACGCCTTCGACAACACCATCACGCTCACCAGCGTGATCGCCAACCAGTACGGCGTCGCCCAGGGACTCCACCTGAGCGCGCTGTTCGGCGCAGGCGTCGTGCTGTTCGTCACCGTGCTCTTCCTCTCGATCGGCTCCCAGCTGATCGAGGAGCGAATGGAACGCAACCTCGGTGGGAACCAATGAGTGACGCGTACGGAACTGATGCGACGCTCGTTGAGGGGCGCTCATCAGCGTTCGAGCGTGCGAGTGCGCTCGCGGTCGGGCTTTCGTTCCTCGCCTTCCTGTTTTCGTGGACGGCGCTGTTCCGGATCACGCCGCCCACGTCCGAACTCCTCGGTTTCACTCTCTACGACCTCTTTGGGGTCGGCCTGGTCGTCGTCGGGGCGATCGTTCTCGGGCTCGGCGTCGCCTCGCGAACCGATGTTGTCACGACGACACCGAGCGACACAGGAGGAATCGCCGCCGCGACCGCGTTCGGCCTCTCGGCACTCGTCGCTGCTGGCCTGCTCGTCTCACAGACGCTCGGGCTAGGTGTGATCGCGTGGCTGCCGGCCGCGCTGGCCGCGGGGGCGGTGACGGCGGTCGGCGTGGTGGGCGCGCGCGAGGACATCGCTGCGACGATCCCGGCGGGAATCCTCGCCGTCGGCGTCGGTCTCCTCTTTCTCACGGGTATCATCGGTCCGGACTGGGTGTGGTCCCCGACGGGCTTTGCGGCGTCCTTTCATGCGCCGGTGGTCGTCCCGTTGCTGACGATCCTCTGTAGCCTGCTCGCGGCGTGGCCGGCCGCGAAGGCGAGCGCGGGCTTTGGCAGCCGGGGCCGGCAGACCGGTGCGTACCTGTTGATCGGAATCAACACGTTCTCGATTCTCGCGATCCTCGTCCTGCTGATCGCGTTCGTCGCCATGCAGGGGCTGCCGAAGCTCACCGACGGCTTCGAGATCGGTCTCGATGGGTTCGCGTGGCCGTTCATCACGAACGTCTCGCAGGGCATCTACGTCGATATCCCGGGCGTGCTGCCTGCAATCTTGGGGACCGCGTGGCTCGTCGTCGGTGCAGTGCTCTTTGCGGTGCCGCTCGGCGTCGGTGCGGCGCTCTTTCTCACCGAATACGCCGACGAAGGTGGGTTCACCCGGATCGTCGAGATCGCGACCAACGGGCTCTGGAGCACGCCGAGTATCGTCTTCGGGCTGTTTGGATACGCCTTTCTCGTTCCGCGCTTCGGCAACACCACGTCGCTGTTCGCCGGAATGCTCGTGCTCGGGTTCATGCTACTCCCGCTGGTGCTCATCACGAGCCGTGAGGCGATCATCAGTGTTCCCGACGAGTACCGCGACGCGAGCGCCGCGCTCGGAGTGAGCCAGTGGCAGACCATCCGCAGCGTCGTGCTGCCGGCGTCGGTGCCGGGTATCGTCACGGGCGTCATCCTCGGCGTCGGCCGGATCGCGGGCGAGACAGCGCCGATCCTCGTCGTGATGGCGGGGTCGCCGTTCCCGAACTCGACACCGAACGTGTTGGGTTCGTTCGCGTTCACCACGACGCCACCCTTTATCACCAACGACGCACTGCTGACCTCGGCCAGCGCACTCCCCTACCAGCTCTACGCGACGATCACCGCGGGCGTCGGCGCGACCGACGTCGAGGCGTTCGGGTGGGGAACGGCGCTGGTCTTGCTGCTCGTCGTGCTCTCTTTCTATGCCATCGGGATCGCGACGCGGGCGTACTTTCGGAGGAAACTACGCTATGAGTGAAACAGAGAACCAACCACGACCCGACACTGCGACGAACGGGACCGACCGAACCGACCAGGCTGACCGAACCGACCGAACGGACAGCACAGCAACCGATACGCGGCCATCGGGACGGCAAACGACGGCCGGCGAGACCGAAGAGACGGTCCACGACGAGTGGGTCGAGTACGACTACGCCGGTGCGGCGAAGGTCACTACCACGGATCTCAACGTCCACTACGGCGACGATCGCGCGATCGAGGACATCTCGATCGAGATCCCCGAGCAGAGCGTGACCGCGCTGATCGGGCCGTCGGGCTGCGGGAAATCGACGTTCCTCCGGTGTCTGAATCGGATGAACGATCGCATCCGTGCCGCGGCGATCGACGGCTCGGTCACGGTCGACGGCGAGGAGATCTACCGCGACGGAGCGAACCTCGTCGAGCTGCGAAAGCGCGTCGGGATGGTGTTCCAACAGCCGAACCCGTTCCCGAAGTCGATCCGGGACAACGTCGTCTACGGCCCGCGAAAACACGGCGATATCAAAACAGGACTTCTCTCGCGGCTGTTCGGTCGGGACACGAACGAGAAGGAAGACGAGATCGTCGAACGGTCGCTCCGGCAGGCGGCGATTTGGGACGAAGTCGAAGATCGACTTGACGACAACGCGCTCGGACTGTCGGGCGGCCAACAGCAGCGTCTCTGTATCGCACGGTGTCTCGCAGTCGATCCCGAAGTCATCCTGATGGACGAGCCCGCGAGCGCGCTTGACCCCATCGCGACCTCGAAGATCGAGGACCTCATCGAGGATCTCGCCGAGGAGTACACCGTGGTGATCGTCACCCACAACATGCAGCAAGCCGCCCGCATCTCCGACCAGACCGCTGTCTTTCTCACTGGCGGCGAGCTCGTCGAGTACGGCGACACCAACCAGATCTTCGAAAACCCCGAGAGTCAGCGCGTCGAGGACTATATTACGGGGAAGTTCGGCTGAACGTCGTTCTCTCCCGCTCTCACTGCCGATCGCGCGTGTCGCGTCGTGCTGCTCGCTCGGCGTCCCGTCGATCCATCTCCTCGCGCTCGTCGTGTTCGGCCCGTACGAAGTAGTACAGCGCGAAGGGCGCTGCCACCGCGAGCAGCGCGAAGACGACGAACACCCCCGACGCAGCCATCATCCGAGGAAGACGTCGACGATGTCGCTGGAGCCCGAGGTCGTGTCACGGTAGAGCTCCGAGTACCCACAGTTCACACAGGAAACGACCTTGAAACTGTTCGTCTGGATGTCGAACATCTTTGAGAGGCCGCCGCCGGTCGTCGAGATCTCGCCGACATCGGTCTCGGTGTGGCCACATTTCGGACACCCGCGGTCACCGCCGGATTCGGAAACCATTCACCGAATATCTTGGCAACTGTCTTAATCTTTCTCCGACTCGGCAGACGCCCTCGCGGCTGTCCGATTTCGTCCACTCAATCGGACCGATCCTTGCCCGTTCGATCTCCGACGGCGGATCGGGCCGGTTCCGGCCGCCCGCAACGCGCACCTTTTATAACCCGGCTGGTCGTACCGCGTCCATGTTCAACGCCATCGTGAGCGCCGGGACGCTCGGAACGGCTCTCGATTCGGTGAGCGTCCTGGTCGAGGAGTGTAAGATCCATCTCAACGACGACGGGATCGCCATCCGAGCGGTGGATCCCGCGAACGTCGGGATGGTCGACCTCACGCTCTCTGAAGCGGCCTTCGAGTCCTACGAGGCCGACGGTGGCGTGATCGGCGTCAATCTCTCGCGACTCCAGGACATCGCCGGGATGGCCAGCTCCGACGACCTCGTGCATCTCGAACTCGACGAGGAGACCCGCAAGCTCCACATCTCGATCGACGGCCTCGAATACACGCTCGCGCTGATCGATCCCGACTCCATTCGCCAGGAGCCCGACATCCCCGATCTCGATCTTCCCGCGACGATCGTGCTCGAAGGGCGGGACATCGACCGCGCGGTGACGGCCGCGGACATGGTGAGCGATCACATCGCGCTCGGCGTGAACGAGGACGACGAACAGTTCTACGTCGACGCCGAGGGCGACACCGACGACGTCCACTTCGAGCTCGACCGCGACGACCTCATCGATCTCACCGCCGGCCCGGCGCACTCGCTGTACAGCCTCGACTACCTGAAGGACATGAACAAGGCGATCCCGAGCAACGCCGAGGTCACGCTCGATCTCGGCGAGGAGTTCCCCGTGAAGTTCCACTTCGACATCGCCGAGGCCGAGGGCTCGGTCACGTTCATGCTCGCGCCGCGGATCCAGTCGGACTGAAATCCACTTTTTTACACGGGGTCCTCGGCTCGCTTCGCTCGCCTCGAACCCCGTCCAAAAACCTGTTCTCCTGAGCGAAGCGAAGGAGAGCTCGGAAGACGAGCGGTGAGAGGCGCGACCGACGGGAGCGCCTCAATGCGAACGGCGAGGAACGAGCCGTGAGCAAAGCGAGTCTTCCGGTGGACTAAAAACACCCGTTCACTCGCGCCTGCGGCGCTCGTTCACGGTAGGTCTGCTGGCGCTTGCCGCCACCGCACAGNAGTCTTCCGGTGGACTAAAAACACCCGTTCACTCGCGCCTGCGGCGCTCGTTCACGGTAGGTCTGCTGGCGCTTGCCGCCACCGCACAGTACCGCCCGAGCCCTCGCTCCCGCTGGTCGCTCGCCCTCGATCCACCGAGGTCCGCACCGCAGAAGCCCTCGGGCGTTCGCTTCGCTCACGCCCTCGCCCTTCATCCGCCAGGAGAGCAAGCTCTCCTGAACCCTGCGTTCGCTCCGCGAACGCAGGACGCCAGGCCCGCACCGCTCCCGCCTACTCCCGGGACGCGCGCCGTTGCACTCCCCGCTCGGCGATCGCTTCCTCGTATTCGGCGAGCACCGTTTCGCCGGCGACGACGCGCTCGCCCTTCCGTACGTCGAGGTCCGCGCGTTCGATCCCCTCGGGAAACACGACGTCGACCCGGCTCCCGAAGCTGATGTGACCGATCCGCTCGCCGCGCGCGATCTCGTCGCCCGGTTCGACCGCGGGATGGATTCGCCGCGCGAACGCGCCGGCGATCTGGACGATCGAGAACGCGCCGCAGTCGATCACGACGTTCTCGTTGCGGTCGGAGTCCTTCGAAAACGCCGGTCGGTTTGCGCCTGGAGAGTGTGTCACCGCCTCGACCGTGCCCGCAAGCGGCGCGCGGTTCACGTGGACATCGCTCACGCCCATGTAGATCCCGACGCGCAACTGCTCGCCCTCCCGGCGCACGACCGACACTCGACCGTCGGCGGGCGCGACGATCCCCGACGACGGCACCTGCCGCTCGGGATCACGATGGAAGACGAGCACGAGGCCGGCGAGCGCGAGCGCCGCCACGCCCGCAATGGGCGAGAGCAGGCCCGCGACTGGCGCGAGGACGAACGCCGGCGCGGCGTACCGCCACGCGTGGGACGCGATCCGCATCGATACTCGTTATTTCCATGGGAAAGGAATGTCTTCCGGTCCGAGCGGGCCCCCGCCGAACCATCCCACCGCATCGACCATCCCACCGCATCCGCAACGCTACCGCATCGACCATCCCCCCGCATCCGCAACGCTACCGCATCAACGGCCCCACCCCATCGACCACCGCACTTATTGAACGCGCCACGCAATGGACGACGGATGGAACGCCGCCACGCCCGCTACCCGTTTCTCGACGCGGCCCGCGAGGCGGTCGAACGCGCCGATGTCGACCTGCTCGCCATCGCCCGCGACGAGGAGCGGGTGGTCGAACGCGCCACCGAACGCGTCGAGCGCGCCCTCACCGACGGATCGATCGGTGATCCCCGTCGGAGCACGCGCGTCGAACTCCTCTCGTACCCGCTCGCACGCGTACTCGTCTCGCTGGTCGACGAGCACGTCCTGACGAGAAAGTACGCCCGCGCCGAAGCCAGCGCCGCCCACGACCGCTTCGAGACGGCTGCCGACGGCACTGAACTCAAGAGCACCCGCGACGATCGCGTAACCACGACCGAACTCCTCGCCGAATTCGACCTCGCCCGCCACGTCCATGCCGTCGACGCCGAGGCTGGCGGTGCGGACGGTGGACCCAGGGCTGGCAGTCGTGACACAAGCACCGGAAGCGAGGACGCATACCGGGTCGACGTCGGTGCGTATCTCGGTCTCGCTGCCGACATGTGGGGCGACGAGTGGCGGCTGGTCAACCGCCCGCTTGCCGAGGGCCGAGTCCCGATCACCCACGCCGAACTCGGTGATCTCCTCGAAAAGGCGATCGAACGCCGGATCACCGATGGACTCCCGCTCGCGGTGCCCGAGTCGGTCGGCGACCTCCTCGACGACGCCGAGGCCGGCATCCGCGAAACGCTCTCCGAACTCGAACTCACCCGCGAGATCGAGGGTCGGGGCAGATACCAGTAAATCACTTAACGGGGGCGCGCGTATGCCGGAGTATGGCCGGCAGACCATANGATGTGTATAAGAGACAGGTGTATGCGCGCGCTGCTCGATTCGGTCCGGAAGGGCGAACATTTAGAACACCACTCGCGGTTCGCGATCACGGCCTTCCTGACCTCGATCGGGATGACGACCGACGAGATCGTGGACTTTTACTCGGTGAACCCGGGCTTCGGCGAGGACATCACCAGATACCAGACCGACCACATCCGTGGCGAGACGAGTCCAACAGAATATTCGCCGCCGTCGTGTGCCACGATGCAGTCCTACGGCGACTGTGTCAACATGGACGACCGCTGCGAGACGATCTCGCATCCGATGGCGTACTACGAGGGCGCGCTCGACGACGCCGACGACGAGGAGATCGCCGACTGGCGCGAGACCGAAGCCGACGCCTGAGCGGCGATCCGTGGCTGCTGTCGACCACGCCGATCGAACCGACTCTACTGCCTCGAGAGCCAGTACCCAGTCGTCACCATCACCACCACGAAGAAGACGAGACTCCCGACCAGCGCGAACCCGCCCGCGCCCTCGAGGTTCGGATACACCAGACCGACGGCCACGATGGCCACGAGAAACAGCGCGACCGCAGTGGTAGAGACGGCAGCCTCGACGAACGTCTCCCGTTCCATACCTCCACTTTCGGCGGACGCGAGAAAAGCGCGTCGAAGTCGACGGGCGACGGATTTAGGATGCTTCAACCCCTATTTCCTTTGTAGGCGGAACAACGGATAACGGCGAACGAGCCGTCGACAGAACCATGACACACACTCGAAACACACCCGTGTCACGAAAGCAGTCACTCGCCCCCGATCTCGACGCGATGGCCGATCGGGCAGCCCGCGCGTGGCGCGAACGCATGGCGGTCGGATCGCTCGGCGGCGGTCGGTACGTCGTCGAGAGCGAGAGCGGTGCGACCTACATCGTCTCGCTCCCCGAGAGCCGGTGCTCGTGTCCCGACCATTCGATCCGTGGCGAGCGGTGCAAACACCGCCGTCGGGTCGCGATCGAGGTGACCGAGGGACGGGTCCCACCACCCGGATTCCGCGCCGCTGACTGTCTCGCCTGTGGCCATGAGACGTTCGTTCCCGACGCGGTCCGACTCCCGCTCTGTCCCACCTGCGGGTTCGAGTCCGGCGATCGGGTCCGCGACCGCGAGACCGGCGATCTGCTCACCGTGGTCGAAACCACCGATCACCGGGCCGACGAAGTGGAGATCACGGCCACCGACTCGACCGTCGCGGCCCACCCGACGAATCGTGCGTACGACCCCGCAGAGCCGGTGGTCGAAGCCGTCTATCCCGGTAGCGAGCGCCGGTACTCGTTCCCCCGCTCGCGGCTCGTCCGCCGGCCACGGGCCGCGAGCGCTGGCGACTCTTCACCTACCGCGACCGGGTGAGTCGCCGGTCCGAGCCACGGGCCCGAGCCGTTTTGCCGATCGCGCCGCGAGCCATCATATGACCGACTCGTGGGAAGGGTTGTTCGATCGTGCGAACGACCACGACGTGACGCTCGACACCCTCCAAGACGCGCTCGCGGAGCGCCGGGATGGATGAGCCGAATCCGGCACGGGTGGTCGCCGACGCCGACGTGCTCGCGGCAGACCTCCTCGTCGGTGGCCCCGCACGCGACGCGCTCGATCTCGTCCGGAGCCACTCGTGGGTCGATCTCGTCGCCAGCGACCCGCTGCTCGACGACTGTGAGGCGATCGTTGCGACACTCGCCGACGCCGACCTCGCCGCCGCCCACCGCGACAAGCTCGCCGCCCTCCGGCTGCGCGTCACCCATCCCGAGGACGATCATCCTGCGATTGCGTCGGCGGCCGCAGGCGACGCCGCTCACGTCCTCTCGTTCGACGATCGCCTCCAGGGGGCCACGGTCGGCGTCGAGATCCGCTCGCACGTCGCCACCAGCGTCAAAGCGCCCGCCGCCTTCGCCCGCCTGTTCGATCCCGAGCGGCTGTGGCCGGTGGTCGGCGACGGCGAGTATCCAGGCCCGGACCGCGATCCGCGGGCATAGCGTCAGCTCGGATCGGGTTGTTGTGTGCGCACGGTGTGGCGGGTGACGAAAAAACACGGTGGCGCGAGGACGGCGGTAATGAAGACGATCGCACCGAGAAGGAGGAGATCGCCCCAGAAGATCCAGAACCCGACGACGAGCATGACGAGCACGTACACGATGGCCGTTGTCGCGGCAACCCCAGTTGCGCGATCCATACCTACATACGACACGGATGTTCAATAAAATTCTCGCTAACACGACCGTCGAGATGGACGCAGCGGAGTCGACTTCGTTCCTCACAGCTCCTTGCGCATCTCCACGACCGCCAACCCGCCTGGACTCTCGCCTTCGCAAACTCGCTCGTAGCCCGCCTGCTCGTAGAACCCGACCGCGTTCAGCGACGACTGGAGGACGAGCGTCGAACAGCCCCGTCCGCGGGCGTACCCCTCTAACTCGGCAAGTAGTGCGCTCCCGACGCCGTGGCCCGCGTGGTCGGGATGAACGTAGACCGCGTGAATCTCGCCCAAATCGAGGACGAGGTGGCCGAACCCCGCGACCTCGCCGTCACGAACCGCGACGGTGAAGTGTTCGTTCGGGGCAGCGACATTGTAATCGTCGGGCGAGCGATCGTCGGCCTTCGCCCACGCCCGGACCTCGTCGGCGTCGTAGCTATCGGGACCGAACGCCTCGACGGCGGCGGTGTGGAGGGCGGGTAGCGCGACGCGGTCCTCGCTGGTCGCGGGACGGACGTACATACCGTGGTTTCCGGTTGAGCGTACTCGTATCACGCGATCGTGCAGCGATAGCTGTCGAGTACCTCTCCGTCGGAGATCCGTCTATTTGTGGCGGCGGTGGCACGCGGGAGCGCACGGAGTGCGCGACTCGCGCGAGGAATGACTGAGTGATGCGAACGGAGTGAGCGAACGAAGGAATCGGTTGGGGAGGCGTGTGGCTGCGGTCTCTCAGTTGTGTCGTGATTCGTCACAGATATGTTGACTGCTGTCGTCGAGTCTCGTGTGGTATCCGCGAATATCCGGTTATCTCTCTGGCATGGCATATGGCGAACGTTGCGACGTGTCTGATTCGCCTCACTGACGTTCGGCGAACCACCGCCAAGACGGTCGCTCGCTTCGCTCGCGCTGCGACCCGTCTGGTTTGCTTCGCTACCGCTCAGCAAACACCGTCGGACTCGCTTCACTCGTCCGACGAGGTATCATTCACTTCGTTCATGATACCACTCCCCGAACTTCGCCAGCGCACGCCCACGATGCGAGATCGCGTTTTTCTCCACGGTACTCATCTCCGCCATCGTCGTGCCGTCGTGCTCGAAGATCGGATCGTAGCCGAACCCGCCGTCGCCACGCGGTTCGACGATCCGCCCGCGGACCACGCCCTCGAACAGTTTGACCGGCGGGCCGCTCGAACTGCTGCCGTCGTCTGCGCCCTCGTCGGGGCCCGTCGCGGCCGCAGTCACGCGGTCGCCCCGATCGACGGGGTCGGGGCTGGCGGTGAACTCTTCGCCATCGCAGTACGCGATCACACACCGGAAGGCCGCCCGATCGTCCTCTCCTTCGTCACGCTCGCGTTCGGCGAGTCGCCCGACGGCCTCGATCCCGACCGTGTCCTCGACGTACGAGGAGTACGGGCCCGGAAACCCACCGAGCGCATCCACGAACAGGCCGGCGTCGTCGACGATCACCGGTTCGCCGGCGTGGGCGTGGGCCTCGCGCGCGCCCCGCGCAGCGATGTCGGCGAGGCTGTCGCTCTGGATCTCGGTGTAGTCGAATTCGAGCGCCGACACGTCGTCGAGATACTCGCGGGCCTCGGCGACCTTCCCCTCGTTGGTGGTGACGTAGCGGAGCACGTGCGATGGGGGGCGCTCGGGGAGAAGTAGCCGTCGGTTCAGTCGACCACGACCTCGACCGGCTCCTCGTCGGCCTCGTCTGCTTCGTCCGCTTCGTCCTCGCTCCGGCTCTCCTGGGCGAGCAGCGCGGCGACGACGGCGAGCGCGATCCACGACCGCCAGTTGGCGAGGTTCAGGGTGTAACCGACCCCGAACGGCTTCTCGACCAGCATCTCCTCGCCGGGCTGCCAGTACGCCGAAAGCATCCGCCCGAGGCTGGGTCGCTCGAAGTTGTACGGGATTCCGAAGATCTCGCCCGACGATGGTCTGTCGGCCATACTCCGGCATACGCGCGCCCCCGTTAAGTGATTTACTGGTATCTGCCCCGACCCTCGATCTCGCGGAGCCGATCGAGCACGTCGGGGCTCCCCACCTCCCCGTAGCCCTCCTCGAAGGCCGCCCGGAGCGGATCGGGCGCGGCCGCCGTCCCGTCGAGGCTCCGCTCGAACACGTGACAGTCCATCGCGTAGTCCTCCACGCTGTCGGTGTGATAGCCGAGTCCGAAGTCGATCAGGTAGGTCAGCCCCTCATCCGTATTGCGGTCCCCTTCGTCCCCGCCGCCAGACGCCAACGGATCGCTCACCCGGACGTTCCGCGTCGTGGGATCGCCGTGGACGAACCCGGCGGCGTGAAGCGTTGCGAGATGGCCGGCCACCGTCCGTACTGCCCGCTCGCCGCGTGCGGTCGCGGCGGTTGCGGCAGTTGCATCGGAGTCGTCCTCGCTGGCTTCGACGATCTCACGCAGATCACACTCGCCAACGTGTTCCAGCGTCAACGCCGCTTCGTGAGTGTCGACATCGTGAACGACCGGCGTCGGCACGCCTTCGCGCCGCGCTGCGCTCGTGAGACGCGCTTCCTGAACGATCCGGTCGCGACGCAGCCGTTCGTCGAGCTCCGGATGACGGTAGGCTTTCGGATGGCGACGTTTCACCACGCGGTCGCCCGCGATCTCGACTGTGGCCTCGGCACCCTGGTACGCGTCCGCGCTCCCTATCTCGCGCGCCGCGTCGTTCCGGCGCTCCTCGATGGCCCCGCGTCCGCCGCGATCCTCGCGCCACGTCACGGGAACCTCGTCGGGTCTGAATCCCGAATCCACTCGCGAGTCGGCGATCGCGATGGTGTCGCCCGCGGCAGCCATCTTCGCGCCGAGCACCGCGATCATCCCGGCGTTGTCCTGGAGAAAGCGTGCTTCGGGCGCGAAGAACTCCGCACCGCGCGCCTCGCACATCGCCGTCAGCATCTCTCGGAGTCGCGCGTTCTGGCCGACCCCTCCACCGAGGACGAGTTCGGACGAGCGCGTCAGCGAGAGCGCGCGTTCGGCGACCTCGGTCAGCATCCCGAACACGGTCTCTTGGAGCGAGAAACAGACGTCTTCGACGGGGGTTCCCTCATCGACGGCCGCCTTGGCTGCGCTCATGATCCCCGAGAAGGAGAAATCCATCCCGGTGACGACGTAGGGGAGATCGACGTACTCGCCCTCGGCCGCCGCGCGCTCGATCTTCGGTCCGCCGGGATGGGACCAGCCGACGTGGCGGGTGAATTTATCGAGCGCGTTGCCAACCCCCGTATCGGTGGTCTCGCCGAGGATCCGGTAGCGCCCGTTGGTGTAGCCGAGGACGTGGGCGTTCGCGCCGCTCGCGTTCAGACACACGGGAGAATCGAACCCCGATCGGTGTCGCCCGATCTCGGCGTGAGCGAGCATGTGGTTCACGCCAACGAGCGGTACGTCGAGCGAGCCGGCGAGCGCGCGAGCGGCCGTCCCGGCGATCCGGAGACACGGACCGAGCCCGGGCCCCCGCGAGAACGCGACCGCGTCGATCGGTTTTCCCTGTTCGTCGAGCGCCGTCTCGACCACGTCGGGAATCGCCTCGCGCATGTGCTCGGCGGCCTCGCGCGGGTGAATACCGCCGCTCTCCGGGAGGTAGGCGTCAGTCTCGATCGACACCTCGTCGGTCGCGGTGTCGTAGCACGCCGCGCTCGCGGCCCACGCGGTGCCCTCGATGCCGAGCACGCGCATCGTGTCCCTCGTTCACTCAGCCGGCGTCAGTCCCACTCGGTGTAGTCACACCGACCGCAGTGGAGCCGGTCGCCGTGCGAGCCGAGGAACGCGTCGCCACACCGGGGACACTGCTCGCGCTCGGTCGTGCCGTCGTCGTTGTAGATCTCGTAGCGCGTCATTCAGGCCTCACCCGCTTCCACGTCGGCCTCGTCGTCGCCGTCCTCGCCCGAGATCTTGTTGCGTTCGAGCATGTACTCCTGCTCGACGTCGTGGGCAGCCTCGGTCGACTCGTACACCTTCGCGTAGCCGAGCGTCTTCCGGAGCCCGAACTTGGTGTCGAGTTCGTGGATCACGACCTCGCCGGCGTCCTTGTTGAGCATCGCGGCGAGACTGTCCCGGACCGAGAGCCGCGACGGCGTGGCTTCGTCGTGGCTGACCTCGAAGCGGACGTCCGTCCGGTGGAGCATGGGGTTCTCCTCCTCGGCGGCGATTTCGATGTCCATTACGGCTACCTCACCCGGAAGCAGCAAAAAGGATTTCGAAGCCGCTCGCAGCCGTTCGCGCTTTCAGAAGTCCCCTCAATCGCCCCTTCACCACCGCTGGTGGACGTGTGGCGCGATTCGTTCCTCGTAGACATCCCGGACTGCGCCGTGGCATTCGTGGCTCAGCGGGTCGGCCGCGGCGGCCGCGACGTTCTCCGCGATGTGGTCCGGTGCGGTCGAGCCGGGGATCACCGTCGAGACTGCATCGAAATCGAGGATCCACCGGAGCGCGAACTGCGCCAGCGTCCGCTCTTCTGGTACTATCCGCCGGAGTTCCTCGACGGCCGCGACGCCCGGTTCGAGCGGGACGCCCGCGAACGTCTCGCCGACGTCGAACGCCTCGCCGTCACGGTTGAAGTTCCGGTGGTCGTTTGCGGGGAACTCGTCGTCGGCGTCGATGGTTCCGGTCAAGAGTCCCGAGGCCAGCGGCACGCGCACGATGATCCCCACGTCCGCCCGGTCGGCCGCGTCGAACAGCCGCTCGACCGGGCGCTGGCGGAACGGGTTGCAGATGACCTGGATCGTCTCGACGCCGGGGTACTCGATCGCCTTCAGCCCCTCCTCGACTCGTTCGACGCTGACGCCGTAGCCCGCGATCCGGTCCTCGTCGGCGAGCGTGTCGAGCGCCTCGAACGTCGCCGGCCGATAGTACGCGTCGGTCGGCGGGCAGTGGAGCTGGAGGAGATCGAGCGTGTCGACCCCGAGGTTCTCACGGCTGCGATCCACGAATTCTCGAAGGTTGTCCTCGGTGTAGCTCGCGGCCTCGTGGGGATCGAGCCGGCGGCCCGCCTTCGTCGCCACGATCGGGTCCTCGGGTCGGTCATCGAGCACTTCACGAATGAGGCGCTCGCTCCGGCCGTCGCCGTAGACGTCGGCGGTGTCGACGAACGTCACGCCCTCGTCGATCGCCGCGTCGATCGCGGCGCGGCCCTCGTCCTCGGAGACGTCGCCCCAGTCGCCGCCGACGTTCCACGTGCCGAGCCCCACTTCGGAAACGCCGTACCCCATCGAACCGAGCTCTCGTTCGTCCATCGATCCCCGATCCGGCCGTGGCGGGTGTAGATGTGTCGGTCGTTTCCGTCACCACGAAACCCAGTGTGCCGTCCTCACTTCGGGGCTGAGGCCGTAATCTCGCCGAACACTCCGACGAGCCAGGCCGCGAGCGCGAGGAAGACCAGCCCCACTGCGCCGGTGATGAGAACGGGGTCCAACTGGGTGGAGCCGAAGAGGACGAACAGCGCGAACACGAGCGACAGGACGCCGACCACGGCGAGCGCACCGGCCACGCCCGACTGCCACGCGGGACGCCCGCGGTCGCCCGTCGTCTCCCGAACACCGGTGACGACGGCTGCTCCCACCAGCCCGAGCCCGACGAGATACAGCCCGAACACCAGATCGAAGTTCGACTGTACGGGTCCGAGAACCCCTTCGAGCATGTCGAACCCCACGATGATGAGATAGCCCGGAATCTGAACCGGCGGGAACTGAACACCGAAGGCCAACCCGTACAGACCGACGATGACCGCGGTCCCGATCACGGCGTCGCGGGCGAACGGCCCCACACGAGTGTTGGCCATAGCTAAACACACTCGAACGGATGGTATAATTGTTCTACCGACGACAGATCACGATCCACTACCGAACGACCGCTCGCCGCTCAGTCGCCCGACTCGACGCCGAGCGCGTTCCACACCTGGTCGTGATCGCCGTCCATCTGTGCGAGCAGGTCACGTGCCCGCTCGCTCGACGCGTCGTCGACCGGGACGTGGACCATCCCTTCACCAGGCTGGCCGTAGACCACGCTCGCGCCCGTCGGAGCCGCCACGAGCGCCGGAAGCGTGACCAGATCCTCCTCGCCGTCGACCACGATCACGGTGGTTCCGTCACGTTCGACGCCTTCTCGGAGCGCAGTCAGGAGGTCGCCGGTGAGCACCGCTGCAGGGTTCGTCACGTCGACCCGGATGTCGTAGCCCTCGATCTCGGGCCGCTCGGCCGCCGGGAGCGTTTCGCGCTCGGTCACCCAGTCGACGACCGCGAGATCGGGGCGTGCGCCCGCGTCGGTGAGGTGGCGGGTGACGACGTCGCCGACCGCCACGACCGGCGTGCCGAGCTCTCCGCGCAGCCGGTCCGAATCGGTGTAGACGGGGCCCATCGGGTCCTTGAACGCCGCGCGTAGCTCGTCGGGCAGCGTGAGAACGATGTCGTCCGCTGCGGGCTCCGGGTCGTCACGCTTGTCGCTCGAATCCAGTGGGTCGTCGGTTCCGTCGTCGCCGTCCGCCGGCACGTTACCGGACCTTCAGTGCGTAGCGGCCCGGTTCGGTGACCTGCATCTCTTCTGCGATCTGGCTGGTCTCGGGGTGGGTGATCACCACGTAGCCCGCCCAGTCCTCGGTGAGACTCGACGAGCCACACGCGGGACAGGTCTGCTGGTCGGGCGAGTCGAGCACCCGGTGGCACTCGCGGCATACGCGTCTGTCGGACATACTCACTCACCCGCCGCGGGTGCGCGCTTCTCGCGGAGCCAGCCGTGTTTGCCCAGTCCGACCTGCTTCGCGGTCAGCCCGATCTTCGAGTCGCGCGGGTTGCGCTCGTCGATGCTCTTGGTCACGATCCGGGCGCGGACCGCGTCGCCCACCCCCAAGGTTTGGTCCGACTCTCGGGAAGCGAGCTGCTGGTTCTCCTCGTCGAAGGCGAGGTACTCGTCGCTGATCTGGGAGACGTGGAGCAGGCCGTCGATGGGGCCGATCCCGACGAACGCCCCGAAGTTCACGATCTCGACGACCTCGCCGTCGACGACCTCCTGCATCTGGGGGTCGAACGTGACCGCGTCGAACGTCGCCTCGTAGTAGACCGAGCCCTCGTGGCCGCGCCGGCCCGGCAGCACGCGGCCGTCGCCGATGTCCTGGACGTCGATCACGCTGACGACGCTGCCCACGTCCTCGTCGAGCCGGCCTTCGAGCTTGTCCTGAAGCAGTTGTTTCACCAGCGCCGGCGAAACGTCGCCGAGCAGGGGTGGCGGTACCTCGATCGTGTCCGTGAGTTCGACTCGTTTGTACATGGAGTTCGGTTTCTACTAATAGACTCTTCCTGCTTCTCGGGCAGATTTCACATCAACTATCGGACTTTGCTGCATTAGGATACCGGAGTATGGTCCCGACCTCTGAAATGGCTATCGTTTCAAGCCCGGCTGGACTCCCCCGCTGCTCCCATTCCGGGAACCATAGCGGCTCCGTGAGAGGCTGATCGGGTATTATTCGTTAGCGACAGTACGATATATTTATACTAATAGACCTTCTAACCAGGTTTGGAGACATATTTCGATGCGAACCGTCCGAACATTCGAGGCGTCCGTTCCGAACCACCAACAGGTTCGTGACGACCTCGACAAACTCGGGCACGCCGCGTCGAAGCTCTGGAACGTCGGTCGCTACTACGCACAGGGTGTGTGGGACGAAACGGGCGAGATTCCCGATGACGGGGAACTCAAACGCGAACTCAAGAGCCACGAACGCTACACGGATCTTCATTCTCAGTCCAGTCAGCGCGTTCTCGAAGAACTCGCTGAAGCGTTCAACGGCTGGTTCACAAAGCGTCGGAACGGCGATAGTCATGCCCGACCGCCCGGCTACCGCAAACGCGGCGATTCGCACCCACGCTCCACGGTGTCGTTCAAAGCGGCTGGCTTCAAACACGACGCACAGTACCAGCGCGTTCGCCTCTCGAAAGGCCGCAACCTCAAAGAACACCGCTCGGACTTCGTGCTTTGCGAGTACGAAACGCGCCCGGACGTGGATCTAACCGAGTGGGACATCCAGCAGGTTCGGGTCGTCCACAAGCGCGGCGAGTGGCGGCTTCAGTTCGTCTGCCGAACGACGATTGATCCCGACGCGCCGGGCGACCGCACGGCAGGCGTGGACCTCGGAATCAGCAACATCGCTGCCGTGTCGTTCGGTGATGAAACGTTGCTGTTCCCCGGCGGATGGCTCAAAGAGTCCAAGCACTACTACAAGCGCGTCGAGTACGGATGCGAAGGCGAGAACGGTCTTTCACACCGTGCTCGAAACGCGAAGCGCACGCTCAAGGACCGACGCCGTCACTTCCATCACGTCCTCTCAAAACGCATCGTCGCCGAATGCGTTGAGCGTAACGTCGGTCGACTCATGATCGGCGACCTCGGCGGTATCCGTTCCGAAGACGACGGCTCCGGCCGGGACTGGGGCCGTCACGGGAACAAGCGCCTCCACGGGTGGGGCTTCGACCTGCTCACGACGATGCTCGCATACAAGGGCGAAGCCGCCGGTATCGATGTGGTCGTGGACTCCGAACGAGACACATCGAAAACCTGCTCGGTATGCAGTTACAAGAACGGCAACCAGCGTGTCGAACGCGGGCTGTACCACTGCCAGCAGTGTGGTCGGACAGCGAACGCTGACGCGAACGGTGCGGAGAACATCAGACAAACGCTACTCCCGAATCCGGACGCATTTGACCGTCTAGATAGGGATAACGGCTGTTTGGCACAGCCAGCAGTATGTTCGTTCGATGCGACGGATGGTCAGTTCCTTCCACAAGAGCGGGCGCGCTGCGAATCTTAATATCCCAACGGCGGTCGGGATTCCCATGCCTTCAGGCGTGGGAGGATGTCAAGGCTCCGTGATCGCAAGCGTATCCGTCCCCCGCAGCCCGACGACCGGCACGCCGATGTCGAGTATTCGGTCGCGCAGCGGGCGGTCGTTCGTCAACACCAGATCGCAGGCTCGTCCTTCCGCGAGTTCCACACACGCATCGTCCGCATCCGCGGCCTCGTGATCGATCGTCCGGCAGCGATCGCGCGCGAGATCGGCCCCGACGCTCGCCGCGACCCCCGCCGCACCGCGCCCGCCCGCGAGCCCGTCGAGTTCGTCGAGGACCGCGCGCGGCACGAGCCGGTCGTGGGGGCCGAGCACGCGATCGAGCTCCTCGAACACTCGCACGTTGGATTCGACCGGCATCATCAGCCCGTTCGCGTCCATGAGTACCTTCGGGTTCATCCCCTAAGCGTGCCGATGCCGATCAGCCGCCACCGCGTGCCGACCCGGCGGTTGATCGCGATCTGAGTCCCGTTGGCCGCACACACCGGCCGCTTCAGCTGGACCTCACACTCGTCGTCGCGCGCGCTCGTCACCGACCCCACAGTCGTCGCCGTCCCCACCGTGAGCATCAACGGTTCGCCCGTCGAGATCGGCTCGATTGCGTCGCCCTCGCCGACGATCCGGTCGAGGAGTTCGACGTCCATCGTGAACCTCTCGCGAGTCGGCGGGAGCGACCCCGGCGGCCCGGCGATCTGGCCCGCGAGCCCGTCGCTCTTGGTGAGGCTCGGATCGAGCCCCGTCCCGACGCCGAGCAGCCCGCCAGGCGTCACGGTGTCGGCGGACTCGCCGCCGGCCTGGAGCGAGCGGACGTCGGTGGTGATCGGCTGCCACTCGGCCTCGCCGCCGTGTTCGACCTCGCGGCCCGGCCGGAGCTCGATCTCGTCGTCCACGTCGAGTTCGCCCGCAACGAGGCTGCCGCCGAGCACGCCCCCGAGCAGCTCGTTGGCGCGCGTGCCTGGCTTGTTGATGTCGAAGCTCCGGGCGACGTGCAGCCGGGGGTCGGCCCCAGGATCGCGTTCCGGTGTGGGAATTTCCTCTTCGATCGCCTCGATCAGGAGATCGAGGTTGGCTTCCTGGCCCGCGCTGATCGGAACGACCGGCGCGTCCTCCGCGACCGTTCCCTCGACGAACGATGCGATCTCCTCGTAGTTCTGGCGCGCGCGGTCACTATCGACGAGATCGATCTTGTTCTGGGCGATCACGACGTTCTCGATCCCGATCGAGTCGAGCGCCATCAGGTGCTCCTCGGTCTGTGCTTGGGGCACGGTCTCGGTCGCGCTCACCACGAGCACCGCACCGTCCATCAGCGACGCGCCCGAGAGCATGGTCGCCATCAGCGTCTCGTGGCCTGGCGCGTCGACGAACGAAACAGTACGAAGAGGTTCGCTTTCGGAGCCGTCGGGACAGGTCTCGTCGACGGTGTAACACTCGGGGGCGTCCA
Organism: Halococcus salifodinae DSM 8989; assembly: GCF_000336935.1. NCBI lineage: Archaea > Methanobacteriati > Methanobacteriota > Halobacteria > Halobacteriales > Halococcaceae > Halococcus > Halococcus salifodinae. Next base: position 166,062 of record NZ_AOME01000015.1, read on the forward strand.
CGTCCGGACACCGCCGGAAGGTGGCGTCGGCGTAGCCGAGCCGAATCGAGATCCCGCGCTTCATCTCCTCGGAGTGCTGGTCGGTCCACGAGCCACTCAGCGCCTCGACCAGCGTCGTCTTGCCGTGGTCGACGTGGCCCACCAGGCCGATGTTCACCTCCGGGTGTCGGTCGTTCCGTGTCATGTAGTAATACGGTCCATTAGCCCCGAACCGTTCATAAGCCTGCTGTTCCGCGGACGATCCCCAGTCGAATCCGGCTCGATCGCCATCTCGACCACCGGAACCCCACACTCGGTGCACGCTCGGGGAGGGTTGAAGACCGATCGGCCGCATCCCCGAGTATGGCCTTCGATCCAGACCGAGTCTCGACCATCACCTTCGACTCGTACAGCACCATCGTCGACGTCGACGCGGTGGAGGCCGCCCTCGCCGCCCACGTCGACGATCCCGAACCTGTCTCGCGACTCTGGCGCGCGCGCTCGCTCGAATACACGTTCGTCGCCAACCAGACCGACGCCTACCAGCCGTTTTACGCCATGAACCGCGACGCCCTCGAACATTCCCTCGCCGCCCACGGCGTCGATCTCACTGAGGAGGAACGCGAGGCGATCCTCGAAACCTACCACGACCTCGATGTGTTCGATGACGTGCGCGACGGGATCGAACGCCTCAGAGAGGGTGGCTACGACTGCTACGTGGTTTCGAACGGCAACCCCGCAATGCTCGACTCGATGGTCGAGGGGGCCGAGATCGGCGACCTCCTTGAAGACACCATCAGCGCCGACGAGATCCGGACGTTCAAACCCGATTCCGAAATCTACCGCCACGCCGCCGGGAGAACCGGGACGCCGATCGACGAGATCGCCCACGTCTCGGCCGGCTGGTTCGACGTTCAGGGCGCGATGCACGCCGGGATGCAGGGTGTCTGGGTCGATCGGAAGGGATCGCCATGGGACTCCTTCGACGGCGACCCGGACTGCACGATCGAGACGTTCCACGATCTCGCCGACGAACTCGGAGTTTGAGGTCGAAGCTCGTTCCGAGGGGCTCACCGAGCGGCTCGGTCACAGCGCGAGATACGGCGCGACGACGAGGAGTACGCCGCCGAGCGCCACCTTCAGCCGGGCGGGATCGACCCGGTGTGCGACGCGCCACCCGACGGCGACGCCGGCGAGCAGCGGGACGCCGATGAGCGCGACGAGTCCGAACGACACCGCGCCCTGGACGAGATAGCCGAGCGCGGCGAAGGTGGCGATGACCACGGCCTGGGCCTGCGCGACCGCGACCGCGAACAGCATCGGGACGCCGAGCACGACGAGCGCCGGCACCGCGATGACCGGTCCGCCGACGCCGAGCAGGCCGCTGAACGTGCCGAGGGCGAACCCGAGCACGGCGTAGCCGATCGACCCCCGCGCTGTCTCGGGATCGATCGATCGCATCGTGCCGAGATCCCGGTGCTCGCGGTAGATGATGAGCAGCCCTGCCGTGCCGGCGAGCGCGCCGAGCAGCAGGCCGAACAGGTCGCGCGAGACGAACCCGTTCAGCCACGCACCGAACAGCGCACCGCCGACGCTCCCGCCGCAGAGCAACCCGGTCAGCCGCAGGTTCTCGCCGGACAGCTCGCCCGAGCGGACGTACGCGACCGTACCGAGCAGCCCGGTGGCGATGAACGCCACTTGTACGGTGCCGGCGATGACGTCCGAACCCACCGGCGTGAGCGCGTACAGCGCGATGGTGACGAAGATGCCGCCGGGACCGATCGTGGTGATTCCGATGCCGGAGACGAAGGCGATCCCGACCAGCGCGGCCGCCACCCCGAACGGCAGCGCGGGGTCGATCATCCTATCCCCATCTGGGTTCGACCGCCGGCACGGACGTTCGTACTCGTCACGGAGTGGTAGTCGAGAACCCCGAAGCATGAATGTCGTGATCGACGGCGCGACGCTTTTCCTGCTCGCAGCCCGAACACCGAACGTGCGCGAGTTCGCGTTCGAGCTGGCGCTGTGTGCCCACCTCGAAGCCGGGTTCGACGGGATCGTGAGCCGTCAGCTCGGCGCGAGCACGGGTGGAAACCGGGTGATCGACGTCGCCTGCATCGAGCCGGGCCCCGGCTTCGACGATCGCGCTCGGATCACGCCCGAAACCATCCCCGACGCCGCGATCGAGAGTCGCGTCGGCGCTGGCGAGGCACGCTACTGGAAGGACTGCTTCGACTGCCATCCCGACCACGCGCGGAGCGTGACCGATCGTGCGATCGAGATCGGCTTCTTCGAGTCCGAGCGCCGTGGCGGCCGGGAGTACGTCCGCCAGGTCGCGCGCTACCCCGAGGACTGGTTCGGGCGGATCGTCGGGATCGAGAACAAGCCCGATCTGGGTACGCCGGGCGACCTCGAAAACCAGCTCCGGACCGACGCGAGCCTCGGGCTGTTCGATACGGCGATCCTCGCGACCGCCTCTCACGTCACCGGCGCGCACCTGAATCGCATCCCCGAGGAGATCGGCGTCTGGCGGTTCGATCCCGAAACCGAAACCCGAGAGGTCGTCCGCGAGCCGACGCCGCTCGCGCCCGCGGAACCGGGAATCGAACCCCTCGACCGCGGCGCGACGAAGACCGACGTTCGCGTGGTGTCCGTGGCTGAAAAGGCTTGTACCCGCCGTCGGCTCGCCGAGCGCGCCTACGGGAAGGGCTGGCGAACCTACGAGTTCCCGTCGTGCGAAAAGATCGAACCTCGCGCGTACGCGGGCACGAACGAACTGCCGTTCTGCCGCTGGAAGGGTCGATTCGTCCACCCGGCGGCCGAGTGTGGGATCTCCTGTCCGGGCCACGATCCCGACGACCCGCCGGACGTGGACCTCGAAAGCGAACGCGACCGCCGATCGCCGTGGGTCCGCGAGCCCGACGGGCAGCGCCGTCGCCAGGCGGGACTCGATCGGTTCGGCTGACGACAGTGTTCGGTATATAAATACACGATTGTCACCAGCTATCATGCGGCTACAAACACCCGCGTGTGCCGATCCATCAGAACCGTTCCAACAGACTTATATAGAACTCCATTCAATCGGTAGGTGACTATGGCTCAGCAGATGGGCAACCAGCCCCTTATCGTGCTCTCGGACGACTCACAGCGAACGTCCGGGAAGGACGCACAGTCGATGAACATCACGGCGGGCCAGGCGGTCGCCGAGGCCGTCCGCACCACACTCGGCCCGAAAGGAATGGACAAGATGCTCGTCTCCGATGCGGGCGACGTCGTGGTCACGAACGACGGCGTGACCATCCTGAAGGAGATGGACATCGAGCACCCGGCGGCGAACATGATCGTCGAGGTCGCAGAAACTCAGGAGGACGAGGTCGGCGACGGCACCACGACCGCAGTCGTCGAGGCCGGTGAACTCCTCGAAGAGGCCGAGGAGCTCCTCGATCAGGATATCCACGCCACCACGCTCGCGCAGGGCTACCGAGAGGCCGCCGAGGAAGCCAAATCGATCCTCGAAGACGTCGCGATCGACGTCGACGCCGAGGACACCGAGACGCTCCAGCAGATCGCCGCGACCGCGATGACGGGCAAGGGCGCGGAGAGTGCCCGCGACCTGCTCGCGGAGATCGTCGTCGACGCCGTGACCGCGGTCAGCGACGACGAGGGTGTCGACACCGACAACGTGAAAGTCGAGAAGGCGGTCGGCGGAAGCGTCGACGAGTCCGAGCTGGTCGAGGGCGTCATCATCGACAAGGAGCGCGTCCACGACAACATGCCGTACTTCAAGGAGGACGCCGACGTCGCGCTTCTCGATAGCGCGATCGAGGTCAAGGAGACCGAGATCGACGCCGAGGTCAACGTCACCGACCCCGACCAGCTCCAGCAGTTCCTCGATCAGGAAGAGGAACAGCTCCAGGAGATGGTCGACCAGCTCACCGAGGTCGGCGCTGACGTCGTGTTCTGTCAGAACGGCATCGACGACATGGCCCAGCACTACCTCGCCGAGAACGGTATCTTGGCTGTGCGACGGGCCAAATCCAGCGACATGAGCCGGCTCGCCCGCGCGACGGGCGGTCGCATCGTCTCGAACCTCGACGACATCACCGCGGACGATCTCGGCTACGCCGGAAGCGTCGCCGAACGCGACATCGCGGGCGACCAGCGCATCTTCGTCGAGGAAGTCGAGGACGCCAAAGCGGTCACGCTCATCCTCCGCGGCGGCACCGAGCACGTCGTCGACGAGGTCGAGCGCGCCATCGACGACTCGCTGGGCGTCGTCCGGACGACCCTCGAAGACGGCAAGGTGCTGCCCGGCGGCGGCGCACCCGAGACCGAGCTCTCGCTCGGCCTGCGCGACCACGCCGACAGCGTGGGCGGCCGCGAGCAGCTCGCCGTCGAGGCCTTTGCGGACGCGATCGACGTCATCCCGCGCACGCTCGCGGAGAACGCCGGCCTCGACCCGATCGACTCGCTGGTGGATCTCCGTTCGAAACACGACGGCGGCGAGACCACTACCGGCCTCGACGCCTACACCGGTGAGGTCGTCGACATGGAGGAAGAAGGCGTCGTCGAGCCCCTCCGCGTCAAGACCCAGGCGATCGAGTCCGCCACCGAGGCGGCCGTGATGATCCTCCGAATCGACGACGTGATCGCCGCGGGCGATCTCAAGGGCGGCCAGACCGGCGGCGACGACGACGGCGGCCCGCCCGCTGGCGGCCCCGGCGGCGGCATGGGCGGTATGGGTGGCATGGGCGGCATGGGCGGTATGGGTGGCATGGGCGGCATGATGTAAGCCCGGTCAGGTCACACATCCACTCACACCACTCGCCAGCACCGCCTCGTCCGAACGACACCGAATTTTTGCGCGTCGCTCCGCGTTGTCGTCACTAGCCAGTGACCACTTCCGTGTGTGGCCCCCTGTCTTTTCGTGCAGTTCCGTTCCTCTGACACCGAACGCGACGCCGACTACGCCGCACTGGTCGTCGGTATGGTGTTCGTCTGGGGGGTCTGTGACGGCGTCTCGACGCTGCTGGCCGCGTCGCTCGTCGGGGTGGAGTTCGAGACGAACCCGACCGTTCGGGCGTTGCTCTCGACGCCGGCGCTCGCGCTCGGCGTCAAACTCGCCGCGGCAGTGCTCGCGGGACTCGTCGCGCTCGCCGGCGAGCGGTTCGTCCGCACCGTTCCGGGCTGGCGATGGTTCTTCTTCGTCTTGATCGGCCTCGGAACGGTCGTCACCGGGCTGAACCTCGGCGTCGCGATCGGAGCGCTCTAACCCTCGACGTCGAGTTCGAACTGCTCGTGCTCGCTCACCGAATTGAGCACGACGTTGGTGTTCGACTCACGGATGTCGGCGTCGGCGAGCAGCGTCTTGATCGCGTCGTTCATGTCGTCGGTGTCCTCGAACTTCCCGATCGCGACGACGTCGTGATCGCCGGTGACCTCGTACACCGAGATCATCTGGTCGTGCTCGCGGAGGCGGTCGGTGATGTCGGGCAGCGCGCTGCCGTCGACCTTGAGCTGGATCACGGCAGTGACGTCGTAGCCGAGCGCGTTGTAATCAACCGTCGGCGAGTATCCTCGGATGACGCCCTCGTCTTCGAGATCAGCGAGGTGGTTCGACACCGTCGTCACCGAGACGTCGAGATCGTCGGCGAGACTCCGAAGGCTGGCACGACCGTCGCCCAACAGCGCGTTCACGAGTTCCGTATCGAGGTTTTCGTACGTCATCACACTCCGGTACCGATTCGGGGGAGTAAAACTTTACGAATATCCATTTCCAGTCCGTAACTCAATATTTGCGACGAAGGGTAGTGTTTTTGTATTCGCGGGTCTCCCACCGAGTAGGCACGAAGCATGACAAACGAAACTCCGGTTGACGGCGATCTCTCGACCGACGCCCGCCGCGTTCTCGAACGCATCGACGAGCACAACGTCGACTTCCTCCGGCTCCAGTTTACCGACATCCTCGGCACGGTGAAAAACGTCTCCGTCCCCGCCTCTCAGGCCGAGAAGGCGTTCACCGAGGGCATCTACTTCGACGGCTCCTCGATCGAGGGGTTCGTCCGGATCCAGGAGTCCGACATGCGGCTCACGCCAGATCCCTCGACGTTCGCAATCCTGCCGTGGCGTGACCGCGACGACGGCACCGCGAGCGCACGCCTGATCTGCGACGTGATGAACACCTCGACGGGCGAACCGTTCGCCGGCGATCCACGTGGGGTGCTCCAGCGTGTGCTCGATCGCGCCGAAGGGATGGGCTACGAAGTCAACGCCGCGCCCGAACCCGAGTTCTTCCTGTTCGAACACGACGAGGAGGGCGGCGCGACCACGAAGACCAACGACGCCGGTGGCTACTTCGATCTCGCGCCGAAGGACCTCGCGAGCGACGTCCGCCGCGACATCATCTACGGGCTGGAGGAGATGGGCTTCGAGATCGAGGCCTCCCACCACGAGGTCGCCCAGGGCCAACACGAGATCAACTTCACCTACGACGACGCGCTCACGACCGCGGACAACGTCGCCACCTTTCGGTCGGTGGTCCGGGCGATCGCGGCCCAGCACGACCTCCACGCCACGTTCATGCCCAAACCCATCGCGCGCGTCAACGGGTCTGGGATGCACACTCACCTTTCGCTGTTCGACGACGGTGAGAACGTCTTCCACGACGGGGCCGACGAGTTCGATTTGAGCGAGATCGCCAAACAGTTCGTCGCGGGCATCCTCGATCACGCGCCCGCCGTCACCGCGATCTGCAACCCCACGATCAACAGCTATAAACGCCTGGTTCCGGGGTACGAGGCTCCCGTCTACGTTGCGTGGTCGGACCGCAATCGCTCGGCGCTGGTTCGCAAACCCGCCGCGCGCACGCCGGCGGCCTCCCGGATCGAGCTTCGCTCGCCCGATCCCTCCTGTAACCCGTATCTCGCACTCGCAGTGATGATCGCCGCCGGGATCGACGGGATCGAACGCGAACTCGACGCCCCCGATCCCGTTCGTGAGAACATCTACGAGTTCGACGAGCAGCGCCGCGCGGAGTACGGGATCGACACCCTGCCGACGACGCTGGCCGAGTCGATCGACGCGCTCGAAGCCGACGAGGTCGTGCTGGACGCGCTCGGCGACCACGCCGCCGAGACGTTCGTCGCGGCGAAGCGCGAGGAAGTCACCGACTACCGGGTGTCGGTCAGCGAGTGGGAGAAAGACCGCTACCTCGAAACGTTCTGAGCTGCGATCCTCTCGACCAGCGCTCGACGACTCCTGTTTTCTTTCCGATTTACGATCGCAGTCCGCTGACCCAGTCCCGAAGCCGCCCGGGCAGGCCGAGCGCGCCGCCGATCAGGCCGACGACCACCATCACCACGTAGAGGCCGAGCGTCGAGAGCCAGACCACGATCATCGCGAGGATCGCCCATCCACCGTTGAGAAGCGCGAACGCGCCGATCGTCATCGCAGTACCGTAGAGCAGGACGAGATACGGGCCCCATCCCCGGGCGTGGCCGCGGCGTTGGCGCTTGCGGACGTAGCCTTTGAGATCGCTTTCGAGCGTGTCGCGTTTGATGATCCGGTCTTCGACCTCGTCGGCGAACGCCACCACGTCGGCCCGCAGCGTCTCGACGTCCTCGACGGTCGCGGTTTCGGTCCGGTCGTCATCGACCCGTTCGTCGAAGTCCTCCTCCTCTCGGACCGGATCGCCGACGTCGTCGGTTGCCTCGTCGCTCATGCCTGGCCTCCCGACCGCAGCCGCGCTGCAAGCCCACCGCCGCTCGACCCTTCGTGGCCCGCGATCCGCCCGGCGAGGAGGGCGTTCAACACGACCCCCAGCAGGAGCACCATCCCGGCGAAATACAGCACCGTCACCAGCAACAACACTCCGCCGAGAACGCCGTAGGCTTCGAACGCACTGGCCCGCGCAGCGTAGACTCGGAACACGATCTGGAGGACGGTGAAACCGATGGCGGCAAGCGCCGCTCCAGGCACCGCCTCGCGGAGCGTCACGTCGCCACCGGGAAGGAAATAGTAGAGCGGCAACAAGACGGCCACGAGCGCGAGCAGCGTCGCGAGCGTCCCGACGACCGCGACCGCGGAGACGCCGGCAACGGTGGCCTCGACCGGCCAGAACGACACCGCGACGCCGATCCCGACCGCGACGATCGCCCCGAGGATCACCGCGGCCAGCGTGATGACGCCGTTTTTGACCTGCGCGGCGATTCCGCCGGATTCGCGGCCGTACACCCGCGAGAACGCGGTGTCGAGTCCGCGGAACAGTTTGAGCGCGCTCCAGAGCAGCGCAACCAGGCTAACGGCCGTCGCCCCGCCCGCGCCGTCCTGGTTGCTGACGGCTCCCTCCACGAGCTCCTGCGCGCTCGCCGGCAGCGAGCTCGTCGCCCCGCTCACGATCTCGTTCGCCGTCGACTGATCGACGGCGACCGACACCGTGACGAGCAGGAGCAACAGCAGGGGAATCAACGAGACGAACGCGTAGTACGCGATGCTCGCCGCGATGAACGTGATCTCTTTTTCCTGTACCTCCCCGACGAACGCTCGGCCGAAGGAGGTCGCGCGCGCGCTGGTACTCACGACCGCGCTTTCGACCGAGGCGTATATATAATCGGCGGGAACCCACGTCCCGCGAGCCCCGCGTCGCGGCCGCGACGCCGCTCGCGGCCCGGCGCTATCACGCCGGCAGCCACTCGGTATCGGGATCGATCCGTCCGGCGAGGCTCGCGTTGAGCGCCGCCCCCACCAGCAGCGCGAGACCGCCGATGTACAGCCAGGTAAGTACGAGCAACAGACCGCCGACGGCACCGTAGAGAGCGACGCTGCTCGACGCGGTGGCGTACAGCCGAACCACCACGCCCGATACCGTCCACGCGAGCGCGGCGAACAGGGTTCCGGGAAGGATCTCGCGGATCGAGACGCCGTCGACCTCGGGGAGGACGTAGAACATCGGGAGGAAGGCGACGGTCAGGGTGGCGAACAGGAGAAGCGGACTCAGCAGTCGGAGCACGGAGCCGTTCTCGACGACGACTGCGAACGCGAGGCTGATCCCGGCAAGCGCTGCGGCCGCGGCCGTCACCGTCACGAGCACGAGCGTCGCGTCTCTCACCTTCCCCGTGAGCGAAACCGTCCCGCGCTCGTCGTAGACTGCCGCGAACGCCCCGTCGAGCGCACCGAACATCCGAAGCCCGCTCCACGCGAGGATGACGGCTCCGAGCGCCGCAGCCCGGACCCGGCCGCTGGTCTGGGTCAGGAGCTGTCGCGGTACCGACGTCCCGCTCGGAAGTACCGTCCCCGATGCCGCCGTACTCGCTTGGGAGAGGAGACCGTTGCCGAACAGCGAGAGCGCGATCACGGCGAAGAGCACGAGCGGGACCAGGGCGAGGAACAGGTAGTACGCGAGGCTCGCCGCCAGCAGCGTGATCTGCTCCTCGCGGGCCACCGCGACGACCGTCCGCGCCACCGGCTCCATCCCCTCGAACCGCCGGACCGCGCGTTTGCGAACTCCCACGCGGCCGGATTCCGTCCCCGACGACAAGTAGTTCACCCTTGCACCGCCCCCGAGCGACAGCGAGACCTGACCCGGCCGAGTCGGATCCGATCCGATCAGTCCGAGTCGCCGTCCGGATCGGTCGCGGTCTCGATCTCCGCCACGCTCGCGTCGGTCTTGAACGTCGTCCCGCCGTAGTGGGTGCGCGAGGCCGCAAAGCCCGCACCGCGGAGTCGATCGAGGAACTCGTCCATCGCACGCGCCGAGCGGCCCCACTCCCGGCAGAGCCGGTGCTGGTCGTAGTGAGTCGGACTATCGAGTTCGCCATCGAGCGTGTCGAGGAGGTCGCGGGCGCGGTCGGCGGTGCCCAGCTCGTCGGTGATCCGTTCGTGGACGTCCCCGATGAACTCGCGGTCGTGGGGCTGACCGAGCCAGAGCGGGCCTGCGGTCCGGACGGTTCCGCCACAGGCTGGGCATTCGTCCGGCGGGCGAGCGATGAGACCCGTCTCGGATTCGCGGTGGAGACACGAAAAGCAGTGGTGGACGTGCCCCAGCGATTCGAGCGCGACGTTCGCGTCGCTCGCGCGCCGGGAGAAGTCGAGATACGTCCGGACGTAGTGACTCGTGGCGTGACTCAGGACGGGAATGGCGGCGACGTCGTACCGCGCGGCAGTTCTGACGAGCGCTCCCAGCAGCACGCGGAGCCCCATTTCGGCGTGGTACTCGGTGTTCTGCGGGACGGCGCTGTACGACCGGATGCCGCTTTCCTTGTGTGCGCCACACAGCGGCGCGGTGTCGGTCGCGGTGACACACAGGAGGTGGCGCGTACTCTGGACGGCGGCGTCGACGAAGGGGATCGGCGTGCCGAACGGGTCGAGATCGACCACGTCGAAGCGCTCCTCGTGCATGAGGGCGTTCGCGTTCCGGGTTTCGACCGTACCGTCGAGATCGTTCCGATCGAGGTTCGTCCGGCAGAGTTCGGTCGCGTCGGGATCCCGATCACACAGCGTCGCGTCGTAGTCCTCGTTCGCCGCGCGCACGCCCCGCACGCCGGTCGCGGCATGCGCGTCGAGATACGATTCGCGGTCCTCGCGGTCGCGGGCGGTCCGGAGCACGGCGACGGTGAGGTCCCGATTCAACTCCTGGTCGGGATTGAAGAAGACGTCGTCGCCGATCCCCGCGTCGGGCTGTTCGGGGACGCGAACGGAGAGGCCCCCCTCCGAAACCTGCATGGCGGGGCTGGGTCGCCGAACGCGAAAAGCGACCCGTTCTTCGCCGACTCGGTGTGACCCGATCGTGGTCGCGTTCGTCGGCCCGTCTTTTCGGTCGGTGTGCCTCGCGACCGGCACACGCCACCAGAGAGACTAAGAACCGAACCGCCGTCGGTGGGGGCAGTGGCCGAGCGATACCGGCTCCGACTGCTCGCCGCGCTCGTCGTCGTGGTCTCGGCGAGCAGTGGCTGTCTCGCACTCGACCCGCGAGTGAGCCTCGATACGGCCGACTCGGCCGTCTTCGAGAGCGCCTCGACGTCGGGATCGTGGGCGGCTGGCCAGGTCGCGACGAACGTCACCTTCACGTCGAACGCCACGACGAGTGCGGGCGTGACTCGGCTGAACGTGATCGCCGACGGGCAGACGTTCGATACGGCGGTCCTCGACAGCGGCCAGTCGAGCGCGACGATTCTCCTCCCGACCAACGGGACCGCAACGATCGTCGCGGCCAACACGGTCAACGGAACGACGGTCGAGACGAGAAACGCCACGATAACCGGCGAGTCGGTGGTTTGAACGGTGCAAACTCCTCCCTCGAACCGAGCCAATCCATGAACACGGCAAAGAAGTGGTTTCTGATCGACGGCAATCGGCTGCTCGTTTCCGGTCTGTTCGTTCTCGGAGCCTTTCTCGTGACGTTCTGGCTCGTCAGCGCCGATCTCATCACGTTCGAACCAGCGAGCGCGGTCAAATCGCTGTTCGCGAGCGGGATCGTCTCCGGCGTGTTCTCGCTCATCACGATCACGCTCACGGTGAATCAGATGATCCTCTCGCGGGTGTTCGGCACGATCGACGGGCTGGCCGACCGGATCGACGGCTCGCTCGACTTCCGGCACACGGTCGAGGACATCGCGGGGGTTCCGTCGAGCCCGAACCAGCCCGACGAGTTCCTCGTGCTCATCGGCGAGACGATCTCCGAACGAGCCAGCGCGTTCGAGGACGAATGTGAGGAGTTCGATGGCGAGTCACGCGAGGAGATCGACGAGTATCTCGCCGACATCCGCGCGTACGCCGACCGTGTCGAGGACGTCGAAGGAACAGAGGACACCCTCGAAATCGTTTCGACGCTGTTGGGTCCCGCTTACGCCCAGAACCTGACCGCGACCGATCGCCTGCTCCGGAAATACGACGGAGAGCTCCCCGACCCTGCACGGGACGAGCTCGAAGCGATCCTCGAACTCGTCAAGTCGGTCGCGGTGGCACGCCAGTTCTTCAAGACGATCGCGATCCAGCAGGACCTCGCCCAGCTCTCGCGACTGTTGGCGTACTTCGGCGTTCCCGTCCTGCTGGGGACCTTCTTCGTGACCACGATCTACACGACGACTCCGACGACGACGGTCGCACAGCCGCTGTTGCCCGTCGTCGTCAGCCTCGGCGTCGCGGTCGTGTTCATCCCGCTCGCGATCCTCCTCAGCTACATCCTCCGGGCCGCCTCGGTGGCTCGCTACACGGTTTCGGTCGGGCCGTTCGTCCCACCCGAAGAGCGTCTCTGAATCGCTCGACTGGGACACCACTGCCGCCCGACCATCGAACGTGTTTTGACCGATCCACCCGAACGGACGGCCGTGACGGCGACCGAGGAGTGGCGAGCGGCGCTCGCCGAGACGGGCGAACTCGACTCGGACGTGACCGAGCGCATCATCCGCGCCCACGGCGACCGAGGCGTGCGCGCGATCGAGGCGGTCGCCGAGCGCCGCGTGAAGCAGTACCGTGATTTTACCGTTGTCGTGGGTCACACCGAGGAGTACGTCGTCGAGGACGGCGGCTGCACCTGCAAGGATTCGGCGTACAATCTCGATCCGGACGACCCCGATCAGGCGTGCTGGCACGCCCTCGCGGTCGCGATCGCCCGCCGAATCGACGCGCTCGACCACCACGACATGTGGTACGCCGAGGTTCGCGAATTCCTCTGATTGCGGACGATTTTTGCTCTCCGACGCGTAGCTTCGGTCGTGATCGTCGCCCTCGCCGACACCCACGGAACGGACACCCACCGCCTCGCCGACCACCTTCTCGAAGCCGTCCGTGCGGCCGATCTCGTGGTTCACGCCGGTGATCTCACCACCGAAGCCGTTCTCGACGCGTTCGAGACCGAATGTCGGGAGTTCGTCGCCGTCCACGGCAACAACGCCACGCCGGCGGTCCGTGACCGCCTGCCCACAGAGTGCGTCGTCGAACACGAGGGCGTTCGGATCGCGCTCACCCACGGTGACGACCGCGACGAAACGGGGCTGAGCCTGTTCGGCCGCGAGGAACGGGCCGACCTCGTGATCTCGGGCCACTCACATCGACCCAGGATCGTCGACACGGGCGAATGCACGCTCCTCAATCCGGGGAGCCACGCCGATCCGCGATGGAACCGTCCCGGCTACGCCGAACTCGCGCACGACGCCGAATCCCGCTTCGACGGTCGACTCCGCGATCCCGACGGGACCGTCTTCGAGGAGTTCCGGGTCTCGACGTAGCCCGATCCGCCCCAACCGCCCGAAACGGCTTTAGGCCGGCGTCGGTATCGTCTCACATGGTCTTTGGCATCGACCCGGTGCTCCTCGGGCTTCTCGCGGCCATCCTGCTCGTCGTCTTCGCCGCCTATCTGTTGCTCCGACGCACTGCGACCGCGTTCCGTGAAGGTAGCAGACGCGGCCGGCGGTAGCCGACGCGACGAACGCTGCCACCGAACGCCTTCTCAGGTCATCGCCCGACGAACGTCCTCGACGGCGCGCTCGACGTCCGATCGGTCGATGTCGAGGTGAGTACAAAACCGGACGACGTGCTCGCCGAACGCCGTTCCCTGCACTCCTTCGTCGGCGACCCGTTCGAGGAACTCCTCGGCGGTCGGCTCGGTCTCGACGAGGACGATGTTGGTTTCGGGCGACTGGACAGCGAGCCCATCGATATCGTCGAGCCCCTCGGCGAGCACTGCGGCGTTTTCGTGATCCTCGGCCAGACGGTCGACGTTCGAGAGGGCTTCGAGGCCGGGCGCAGCGATGATCCCCGCCTGACGCATCCCGCCGCCGAACAGCTTCCGGTGACGGCGGGCGCGCTCGATGAACGCTTCGCTCCCCGCGAGCATCGAGCCGACGGGTGCGCCGAGCCCCTTCGAGAGACAGAACATCACCGAATCCACTTCCCGAACGACCCGGCTCGCGTCCACGTCGTGGGCGACTGCGGCGTTGAACACCCGCGCGCCGTCGACGTGAACGGGGATGTCGAGCTCGTGGGCCGCGTCGGCCGCGGCGTCGATCTCCTCGGGGGCGATCGCGACGCCGCCCTTGCTGTTGTGGGTGTTTTCGAGACAGAGCAGCCCTGTCCCGGGCCGGTGGGTGTCCTCCTCGACGTACCCCTCGTGGATGTCGCTTGGCGTGATCGTCCCGCGTGACCCGCCGTCGACGGTACGGGGCTGGAGCCCCGAGAGCTGGGCGAGCCCGCCGACCTCCCACTTGTAGACGTGGCTCTCACGCTCGCAGAGCAGTTCCTCGCCCCGGTCGGTGTGGGTGCGCGCCGCGACCTGATTGCCCATCGTCCCGGTCGGCACGTAGAGGGCAGCCTCCATCCCGACCGCCGCCGCGGCCTCGGCTTCGAGTTCGTTTACGGTCGGGTCCTCGCGGTAGACGTCGTCGCCGACGTCGGCTTCGCTTGCGGCCACGCGCATTTCGTCGCTGGGACGGGTGACGGTGTCGCTCCGGAGATCGATCATGCCGCCCGTAGCGTCTCGACGGTGAAATACGCTGTCGGTGGGCGAATCGTTTGCCTCGACTCCGATCCCTGCTCTGCCCGCGCTGGATCGTCTCGACGATCCTCATCCGGCAAGCATCACACTCCAGCAACGAACTCGCATCAGGTATTCGAACGACTGCGCCCGTGTAGCGCATCCGACGAGCAAACTCGTCGCGAGAACACCGGTTGAGCGCCACACCGTTGTGCTGTCACAGGAGACTGCGGTTCGGTATCGCTGGCGGAGATTTATACTGCCGTGTCGCCGTCCTTTCGTATGAACCGCACCCACGACCGCTACGATCTCCTCTACGAGCTCTACGATCGGTTCGACACCCGGACGCTCCGGGCGTACCAGACGTTCGTCGACGTGTTTCCGCCGGTGGACTCGCGGGTCGCGCTCGATCACTGGCAGGACGCCGAAAGCGCGCTCTCGGAGTCGAAAGCCGAGATTCGGGAGTCGTTCGATCGGGGCGAACCGCTCGCGACGATCGCGGCCCACGCCTCGCGCGACGAGGCGTTCACCGCGCTCGATCTCTGTGAGCGCCACGGTCGACCGGTGTCGGCGTTCGTCCTCGACGTCGACGAGACGCTGCGCTCGGCGGGCAGCACCGACAACGAGATCCCCCGCGAGACGCTCGGCTTCTTGACCGAATTCCACGAAGCGGGGGTGCCGATCGTGATCTGTACCGGCCAGACCTTGGAAAACGTGAAGGGGTTTCTGATCCAGGGTCTCGGCAGCGAGATCTTCCACTCCGGCGACCTCAGCGTGGTGTACGAGGCGGGCACTGGTGCGTTCACGCCCGGCCACGGCCCCGAGACCAAACAGCTTCTCTACGAGGAGTTGGACGAAACCATTCAGAACATTTTCTACCGGCTCCGTTCCGACGTGCTCTCCGAAGCGCCCGAGGAGATCCGGCGGGGCTGTCACCTCCAGGGCAACGAGTTCAACGTCACGCTCAAACCCAACTTCGAGATCGGCTCGGCCGACGCAACCCACGTGATCGACCGGGCGCTGGTCCACCAGCTCCGACTGCTCGGAAGGGCGGCGAGCGAAGCGTGCGATGCGAGCGAAGACGACGCTACGGCGTGGGCGCGTGCATTCTACGCCGATGCCGATCCCGAAATCCGGACCGTGCTCGAAGCCGAGGGCGAACTTCCCGACCGGTCGGCAGACGAGGTGCCCGACGACCTCCGGGATCTCTTCGAGCGCATCGACGTCGCCTACTACGAGGGCGACGCCGCCGAGATCGGGAGCCGCGAACTCAACAAGGTGGTCGGCGTCGAGGCCGCCTTCGACGTGCTCGGGCTCGACGATCCCTTTGCCCTCGTGATGGGTGACTCGAAGAGCGATCTCCGGGTGATGGAGTGGGTCGCCGAGAACGATATGGGGATCGCGGCCGCGCCCGAACACGCTTCGATCGACGTCCTCGATCACGTCATCCGCACCGACGAACTCGTCTACGATCAGGGCGATGCCGCCGAGATCCTCCGGATCGTCTACGCGCTCAACCAGATCGCGCGTCTCGACTGACGAACCGTCGTTTTGGATCACTTTCCGACGTGTCGCGTCCGCGATCCGATGCGTCGCGTCCGCGTTCTGGTCCGAAGGCGGCCCGATCACGGCTCCGAGGGCCACGCCCCTGTCGAATCCAGTACGTATATCCGTCGTCCACACCGAGACGAACGGTAACCGACGCTCTCCGTCCAATCGTCCCCTGACCAACTGTCCCCGACCAACCGTTCCAGAACTCACCGATGTCCGCCATCCAGATACCGCTCCCGACGATCGCCCACTGGCCGCCCGGCGATCGAAACGCCACTCTCCTCCCCCACAGCCGATGAATCGCCGGACGTTTCTCCGATCGGTGGGGGTGATCGGCGCTGTCGGGACGAGCGGCTGTGCGGCACAGCTCAACCCGGTCGCCGAAACACCGACGCCGGAGCTCACGCCGACGCCCGAACCACCAGCAACCCGTGCGGGGACGGCACTCACCGGGATGTATCCCGGCGGGCCGAACCGCGAGGACGCGATCGCGAACCTCGGGCTGTACACGGAGTGGCTCGACCAGCCGCCCGCGGTCGCGGTCGTGTTCGTCGACGGGCTGATCCCCGACGGCGCGAAGCAGGGGTTCGTCGAGGGACCGCTGACCGACATCTGGAACGCGGGCCACGTTCCCATGATCACGTGGCAGCCGTTCGCACAGGCGAAACAGCAAACGAGCGAGACCGTCGAGCGCGCGATCGCCGCGGGCGAACACGACGACCACCTGTCGTCGTGGGCGACGCTGCTCGAAGCGTGGGCCCGGCCGTACGGCGACCGCACGCGCGGACGGCGGTTTTACTTCCGACCGGCCCACGAGATGAACGGCAGCTGGTTCCCGTGGAGCGCGGTCGATTCCTCCCGGATCGACACGACCGTCACGCCCGCCCTGAACGGCTCCGGCAGCGCGAACGGGAGCGGTGGCGAGAGCCCGGCAGCCGGAACTCCGGAGGACTACGTCGAGATGTGGCGGCGGCTCTACGACGCGTTCGGGCGGACCGACCTCGACGCGACGAACGTCCAGTGGGTCTGGGCGGTCAACGCCGACGAGGTCGGTGGCATCCGGATGGAACGGTACTACCCGGGCGACGAGTACGCCGACTGGGTCGGCCTCGATGGGTTCAACTTCGGTGGGAGTCAGTCGTATTCGCGCTGGCGCACGCCCGAAGAACTGTTCGACCCGATGCTCGGCCGACTGCGCGAACTGACCGACAAGCCGGTGACGCTGACCGAGTTCGCGACGAGCTCGTTCACGGGATCGAAAGGCGACGGCGAGTATCGACCCGCGCGAAAAGCCGAATGGATCGAGGCAGCCTACGAGTACGTCGCCGCAAACGATATCAAGATGACCTGCTGGTTCAATGTCGACAAAAGCGGGACCGACGAGGCCGACTGGGCGGTGTTCGGCGGCGAACGCGGCACCGAACAGGCGTCGGTCTCGGGCACGGAGTACGCCGCGTACGCCGCCTACAACCGGACGGTTTCCGGCGACGACTTCCTGGGTGCGCTGCCCGACTACCCGCCGCTGCTGACCGACGCGGAGTTCGCCGGCACGTTCTGAGTGAGTCACTGCTTCCCGTCTCTATCGGTTTCCGTCCCGCTGAGAGCCACTCGTCCGACGACACATGTCCGATCCTGCCGACGCCTGCTCCTCAGCCGGCGTCGATCCCGTCACACTCGCCGACGATGTGGATCGCGTCCCGCGGCAGCGATAGCCGAACCCGTTCGCGGTCGTCGAGGCCCAGCCGGTCGTAGTCGGGCGGCGACAGCGTGGCCTGAACTACGTCGTCCGTGCCCGCCGGCGTGACGTCGATGCGGTAGCCGTCGCCCTCGAACACCCGACGTTGAACGTCTCCACGCAGCCCGTTCTGCCCGTCGGCAGCGAGATCGTCGACCACCGTGACGTACTCGGGACGGATACAGAACCAGACCGCCTCGCCGACCGGGTACTCGTGGTCGACAACGTCGAATCGGTGATCAGCCCATTCGAGAGCGGGAGTCCCCTTCTCCGCCGCGATCCGTGCCCGGAACAGGTTGGTGCTGCCGGTGAACGACGCGACGAACGGCGTCGTGGGCCGGGCGAACACCTCGCTTGGCGTGTCGCATTGCTGTATCGCGCCGTCCTTCACGACGGCGAGCTGGTCGCCGATCGCCGTCGCCTCGTGCTGGTCGTGGGTGACGTACACGACTGGAATCGAAAGCGACGACAGGAGTGGCCGGAGTTCGTCGCGGAGCCGGCGCTTGATCGGCGCGTCGAGGTTGGCGAGCGGCTCGTCGAGCAACAGCGCCGCGGGGTCGGCGGCGAGCGAGCGCGCGAGCGCGACCCGCTGGCGCTCCCCTCCCGAAAGCGTCGCCGCTCGCTGGTCGAGCACGTCGCCGATTTCGAGCGTATCGGCGAGATCGTCGATGTTCTCCGTGGACGCCGCGGCGTACGCGACGTTCTCTCGGGCGGTCATATGCGGGAAGAGCGCTCCATCCTGAAACACGAGCACCGTCCCGCGATCCTCCGGCACACGGCCGGTGAGCTCTCTGCCGTTCAGCGTGATCGTTCCGGCGTCGGGGTCGGTGATCCCCGCAACCGCCGAGAGCAGCGTCGTTTTTCCACACCCCGACGGCCCGAGCACCGAGAGCACCTCCTCGTCGACCGCGAGATCGATCGGTCCGAGGTCGAACGCACCGTACGACTTCGTCAATCCGTCGATTGCGAGCATCTCAGTCCCAGGGGTTCGACGCGATGGTGTTGAGAATCACGAGCGCCGCGACCGCGATGACCACGAGAATGATCGCCACCGGATAGGCTCCATCGAGGCCGACCGAGACGAACGACACCCAGATCTGGACCGGCATCGTCCGGGGGTAGTACGCCAGCATCATGGTCGCGCCGAACTCGCCCATCGCGCGCGCAAAGGCGAGCGTCACGCCGGCGAGGATGCCTGGCGCGGCGAGCGGCAGCGTCACCCGGCGGGCGGTCGTCCAGCGGTTCTTCCCGAGCGAGCGCGAGGCGTGTTCGAGGGTTCGATCGACGCTCTCGAAGGCCGCCTTCGCCGTCACCACCACGAACGGCGAGGCGACGAACGTCTGGGCGAGCACGATTCCGGCGAGCGATCGCGTGAGTGGGAACCCGGCGTCGACCGCGGCCGCGCCGATCGGCGCGCTCGGCCCGAACACGGTCAGCAGGACGATCCCGCTCACCGTCGGTGGGAGCACCAGCGGCAGGATCACGGCCGCGAGCACCGCGTTCGTCCACCGCGCCTCGCTCCGGGCGAGCCAGTACGCGAGCGGCAGCCCGAACACCGTCGCGATGACCGCGCTGATCGAGGCCGACAGCAGCGAGGTGGTCGCCGCGTTCACCACCGTCGGGTCGCCCATCCGACCGATGACCTCTCCGATGGGAACCGAGAGAAACAGCGACACCAGCGGCGCGAGGTAGTAGAGACAGAGGACGCCGCCGAGCACCAGCGCGACGGTGAGCCAATCGATCGTCGGCGTTGCCGTCTCTGACTCCGTCGAGCGCGTCGCCATCTCAGAGCAAGACCGTGATATCCGACACCGCCGAGGACTGTTCTATCGGTGCTGTGCGCTGCCGTGACTGATTCGCCGACCGAGCCGCATTCGATCGGCTGTCGGGCTGCTTCGCGCTTGTGTTGGCTCCGCTCGCCCGACCGACCGCCTCCATGACGCGCTCGGGGACCGCTCCCTCGAAGGTCGGGAACTGCTCGCGCTGGACGAATCCGTGCTCGTCGAGATAGCTGCCGGTCGTGTGAACGTCGAACACCTCTAGGGCAGCGTCGCTCATCCTGCGGATGGTCGATCCGTAGCTGATGGGGCCACCCTGGATCTCCCGTCCGTTCGGAAGGCTGTACGAAACCGTCGCGTACCACTCCTCGTCGTACTGCGGGTTGCTGAGGTCGATCTCGTCGGGGAGGTCGATGTACTCGTACCCGCGCTCGACGGCCATGCTGCGGTAGGCGATCGCGGCGTCGATCGAGCCGGTCTCGAACTGGCTGATCAGCGCGGTCTCGGGATAGATCTGGTCGTTCTCCAGCACTCTTTCCTCGAGGTTCGACGCGTCGTCGTAGTACCGTGAGGCGAGTTCGAGCATAAATAGTGCCCGGTAGCCGAGCGGGTCCTGTTTCGGATCGGTACGACCGATGTCGACCGCACCGTTCGCCAGCGGTTCGTACCACCGCTTCTTCCCGGCGTCGGCGAGGCGTTGGCCGCCCTCTGTGTCCGGATTGTACGCGAGCACGACGGCGTTGCTCGTGAACACCGAGTGCCACGCCGGAGAGAGCGGCTGCTCGAACAGCGCCACGTCGGCGACGCTCACGATGTCGGGGTCGCGTTTGCCTTCGGCGATCATGCGGGCGACGGTCGCCGACCCGTGTGCCTCGATCGTCACTGGCACGTCGACTGCGGGTTCGAGCCCGTTCGTCAGTGCGTTCTGCAGGCTCCCCGCCGAGAGGATCGCGATCGATGCGGACGTGCCACCACCGCTCTCGCGGCCGCTCCCGACACAGCCGGCCGCTCCCGCGACTCCCATCGCTCCGACGCTCCCGAGGAACGCTCGCCGCGAACATCCCTGCAAGCGTTGTTCCGGCGCGGACACAACTCCGTTATCGCAATCCGGACATAAAGCTCTTGCTCGCGGATCACGAGAGCGGGGTATGGACGCGGGGTTCGAGGCACGCTTACAGACCGACGGCGCGTCGTTCGAGGCGGCGGATGCGGCGCTGTTGCGCGCCGTCGACGAACACCGGTCGCTCAACGCGGCCGCCGACGCTCTCGGACGGTCGTTCTCACGCGCTCACAAGCGAATCACGGTCCTCGAAGACGAGTTCGGCGCGCTCGTCGAGCGCCAGCGCGGTGGGGTCGGCGGGGGCGGCAGCGAACTCACCGACGCTGCACACGACCTGCTCGCACGCTTCGACCGCCTCCAAACGGCGTACACCGGCACTGCTACCGTCGAGGAGACTGTTCTCCGAGGTCAGGTCATCGACCGTGACGGCGAGCTGGCGACCGTCGAGACGGCTGCCGGGACGGTGCGCGCGCTGGCTCCCGAGGCCACAGAGCGAGTTCAGGTGACGCTGCGGGCCGACGCCGTCACGCTCCACGCGCCGGACGACATCCCGGAGACGGGTGAGATGAGCGCCCGCAATCGATTCCGTGGTACCGTGGTCGATCTCGATCGTGGCGAGACGATCGTCCGCACCGGTGTCGATATCGGGGCTACGGAGCCGCTGGCCGTGCTCGTGACCCACGACGCGCTCGCGGCGCTCGACCTCGTGGCCGGCGATTCGGTCGTCGCGTCGTTCAAGGCGACGGCGACCCGCGCGACGGCCGTCGAGTGACCTGCGGGATAACTGCTCTTCTCGAACCAGACCGGAGCCGCCTTTTCCGACCGTCTTCGCCGGTATCAACCTCTCTGATCAACTGCCGATCCGTGGATCACCGATGGTATTGATATCGTGGTATGAAATTTATTACTGTGTGGATAGCGTGATCTCGCGGCTTGATACCATCAGGACTGATTTCGGTGAGTCGGCCCGTGAACGCCACTACTCATCGAAGATCGCCCACTAGTTTTACGACGAGGGTCCTGCCAGCGAACGTACGGCTGGCACTGATCCGGTTTGGGTGGTGTCCGTCTGACTGTGCGATAAGACAGTCACCTCGATCCGATGTCCAGCGACCGCTGGGTATGCACATTGTTCAGAGCAACTGCTGGCCACGGTAACCACTGAACTCTGACAGAGCTACTCGCTTCCTTCGCTGCGTGAAAAGTGTCTGTCTGATCTCACCAAACTCTTGGATCGAGCGATGGAAACACCCAATAAATCATAGAGCACTATATTGAAATTCCAGCGAGAGTCGAGCGTTTCCCTGACTGGAGAACGACGACACGATCGGCCGCGACGCACGAACCCTTTTGTCGGCCTGGACGAACCTCACGACATGACACGGGCGGTCGGGTACGAGCCGCGGAGCGTCAAACAGCTCCTCGCGGAGATGAAAGACATCGCAGAGCTGATGATCGACCTCTCGTACTCCGCCGTCCTGCTGCGGAGCGATGCGGTCGCGGAGGCCGTCCTCGACCTCGAAGCCGAGATGGACGTGCTCCAGCTCCGGACCCGGATGAGCCTGCTGATGGCCGCCCGGAGCACCGACGATGCGGAGGCGCTCGCACCGGTGCTCGGGATCGTGGGGGCGACCGAGAAGATCAGCGACGCGACCGGCGACATCGCGAAGGTCGTCGTCGAGGACATCGGACTGCCGCCCGCGATACGCGCCGCGCTCCCCGCAGCGGTCGAGACGCTGGTTCGCGCCCGCGTCGCCCCCGACGCGCGCTTCGCCGACGCAGCCCTCGGCGAGATCGATCTCGAAAGCGAGACCGGCGTGCGCGCGATCGCGATCCGGCGTGCGGGCGAGTGGCTGATGAACCCCGACCGCGAGACGCACCTCCGCCCGGACGACGCCGTGTTCTTCCGCGGTCCCGAAGAGGGGATCGCGGGCGTCTATCGGAGCACCACCGGCGAGCATTACGCGCCGCCGGACGCCCCCGAGCCCAGTATCGCCGACCTCGATCGCGCGATGGATTCGGTGGTGTTGATGAAAAACATGAGCGAGCTCGGTGTCGATCTCGCCTACGGCGCGGTGCTGTTCGACAGCGAGGACCTCGCGCGCGAGGTGGTGAGTTTGGAGGCCGAGGTCGACCAACTCCAATCGCGCTTCGAGGCGTGGACGCTGCAAGCGGCCGCGAAGGTCGACGATCCGGTGTCGCTCCGTGGGCTCGTCCACCTCGCCAGGAGCACTGAGGTCATCTCGGACGCAGCGGTCGAGATCAGCGAGGGCGTGCTTCGGGGGCTCGGCTCGCATCCGGTGATCGCGGAGGCCGTCAAGGAGTCCGACGAGGTCATCGTCCGGCTGACCGTCGCGCCCGACAGCGATCTCGACGGCGCGACACTCGGCGGCCGGATGGTTCGGACCGAGACCGGCATGGGCGTGATCGCGGTCCGGCGGACGACCCATGAGGCCGTTACTGTCGAATCAGTGACCGACGAGTCGGTGACCGAAGTGCGGGACGACTGGATCGTTTCGCCCGGGCCGGACACCGAACTCGCCGCCGGCGACGTGCTGCTCGCGAAGGGGCCGCAGACGGCGGCCGAACGACTCCGGACGCTCGCCGGCGCGATGTCGTAATCAGTCCCGATCCTCGTCGTCTTCATCCGGATCGTCTCGGTCGTCTGCATCGTGATCGTCGTCGTCCGCATCGTCTCCGTCGTTTCTACCTGAGTCACCGACGAACGGAAGCGACGATCGCCAGTCGACGAGAGCGTGAACGAGACTGCCGCCGAGCAGACCGACGGCTAGTAGCCCGAACAGTATCGGTTCCGGCATGCTCCGGCGTTCGCTCCACGGATTGAAAAGAAACCGACACATGACGATTTCGCTGACTACTGCGAGGACGACGCACCGAGCGCACGCAGGCGTCGGCCGTTTCGCTCCGTCATGGTCGGCTATTGCTCGCGGGCGAGTCGGTAGGCGGATATCAGCGTCAGGGTCACCGTCACGAGCGCCGCGCTGCCGAACGCGAGCGTCACGGCGAGGACGACAAAGAGCAGCGGCGAGCCGCGCGTGTCGGCCGCTGGCCCCGCGAGTTCGAGCACGCGATAGGCGTAGGCGAGGACCGCGACCGCGACGCCGGCCGCGAGCCCGATCTTCGCGTTGCGCGGGACCGACAGCGCCGCGGCGAACTCCGCGGTCGGCGGGCGTTCCGGAGCGTCGTTCGACACGTTCTTCCTCCCAGCGGCGGGCCCAAATCCCCGTTGATTCGGCGCGGATATCGAACGCCTCAAGAACGTTCGGCGGCCGTCATCGAACGATGACGAGCCTCGGAACCGCGAGCGCGGCTCCCGGTGAGATCGACACCGGGCGGCTGTCGGTCGGCGAGACCCGCGATGGGAGCCCGCTGGGACTGCCGGTCTGTGTCGTCAACGGCGCAGCCGACGGCGACACCCTCTACATCCAGGCCGCGAGCGACGGCGACGAACTCAACGGCGTCGGCGTCGTGCGCTCGCTGGTTCCACAGCTCGATCCTGACGACCTCGCTGGAACGGTTCTGGTCGTCGGGATCGTCAACCTCCACGCCTTCCAGGTGGCCGAACACCGCAACCCGATCGACGATACCAAGCTCAATCGGGCCTTTCCGGGCGACGAGCACGGCTCCTCCTCCGAACGCATCGCCGCCGCCGCCTTCGAGGCCGCCACCGGCGCGGATCTCGTGCTCGATCTCCACCAGGGCTCGACGAGTCGGATGATCCACGAGACCCGCGTGCGGTGTGGCCCGCGCCACCACCTCCACAGCGAGTGTCTCGAACTCGCCAAAACATTCGATTGCGGCCACATCTTGGACCAGAAGGGCCCCGACGGCCAGCTCGCCCGCGCCGCCCCCGATGAGGGCGTTCCGACGATCGATCCCGAGCTCGGCGGTGCGGTCGGGCTCGACGAAGAGAGCGTCGCGATCGGCGTTGAAGGGATCTTCAACGTGCTCACCGCGTACGGGTTCCTCGATGGCGACGTCGATCCCGGCGATCAGGTCCGTGCGACCGGGTTCGAGCAGTACGGCGCGCCCGCCGGCGGCCTCGTCGATTTCGCACCCGATCTCGGCGAGCACGTCGAACAGGGCGACCGGCTCTTCCACGTCACCGATGCGTTCGGCACGGTGCAAGCCGAGACCACCGCCGACGTCGACGGCGTGTTCTGGCGGACCCGCCGACTCCCACAGGTCGCCACCGGCGAGTACGTCTGCTCGGTCGGGACCGATATCGATCGCTTCTAGCCACTTTTTTACTGCGGGGGTCGCGCTCGCTACGCTCGCTTGACCCCCGCTTGTAAAAACCTGTTCTGCCGAGCGAAGTGAGGCAGAGCTCGGAAGACGAGCGGTGAGAGGCGCGACCGACGGGAGCGCCTCAATGCGAACGGCGAGGAACGAGCCGTGAGCGAAGCGAGTCTTCCGGTGGACTAAAAACACCCGCTCGCTCACTCCGTTCGCTCGCGGTGGGGTCGCTGGCACTTTCCGCAAACCGCACAGCACCGCCCAAGCCCTCAGTCGCTTCGCTCCTTCGCCCTCGATCCACCAGGAGAGCAAAGCTCTCCTGAGCCTCGTGGTTCGAAAATCAGAGATTTTCGTCACTAAGCGGGAGCGAAGCTGCCACGAGGTCCAAAAGAGCCAACGGCTCTTTTGAAGATCACGAAAGACGCGAAGCGTCTTTCGAACGAACTCGCTTTGCTCGTCGAGACGCCAGGTCCGCGCCGCACCGCCTCGCAACCGCCACCTACTGGTTCACCGCGCCCAGTTCATCAACCATGCCCACCGACCTCCGCTGTCCTGTCTGCGGAAACAGCTACGCCGACCACTGGCGCTGCGAGTGCGATCACCCGCTCGATTTCGCCACCCAGCCACTGCCGGACGGCCCCGCGCCCGCGTTCGCCGATCTCGACACCCGCGACGGACTCTGGGCGTTCGCGGACTTCCTCCCGATCGAACGGGCGGCCGATCTCGGCGCGGGCTGGACGCCGATCGTCGATAGCGAGGGACGCCTTCCCGCGGAAAGCCGGCCATCGGCCGGCGATGCGCCCGAGTGGAACGCGACCTTCAAACTCGAATACGTCTCGCCGACGGGGAGCTTCAAGGATCGCGGCGCGGCGACGACGATCGCGCGCGCGATCGAGTGCGGGGCCGACCGCGTGATCGAGGACTCTTCGGGCAACGCCGGAACCGCGATCGCGACCTACGCTGCCCGCGCGGGCCTCGACAGCGAGATCTACGTACCGGCCGACGCGAAGGCCGCGAAGCTCCGAGCGATCGAGCGCACGGGGGCCGACGTCGTGCGAGTGGAGGGCACCAGAGCGGCCGTCACAACGGCCGCGATCGAGAACGTCGAGAACGATGCGGGCTGGTACGCGAGCCATGCGTGGAACCCTGCCTTCTTCGCCGGCACCGCGACGTTCGCGCTCGAACTCGCCGCCCAGTGCGACTGGCAGGTGCCGGACGCGATCGTCTCCCCGCTCGGCCACGGTACCCTCTTTCTGGGGGCGTACCGGGGCTTTCGCGCGCTTCACGAGGCCGGCTGGACGGACGAGATGCCGCGACTGCTCGGCGCCCAGGCCGCCGGCTACGCACCCATCGTCGACAGACTCGACGGCCACACCGACCCCGACGACCCGAACGATCTCGCCGACGGCATCCAGATCCGCGACCCTGTCCGGATCGAGGCGATCTGCGAGTCGATCCAGGCCACCGATGGCGACGCCATCGCGATCGACGCCGAGACCACCCGTGAGGAACACGAGCGGCTCGGCCGAGCGGGCTTCGATGTCGAGCCGACGTGTGCGGTCGCGCCGGCCGCGCTCCACGAGTACCGCGAGCGCGGAGTCGTGGACGACACCGATCACGTGGTCGTTCCGCTGACGGGGGCGGGATCGAACGCGTGACTGGGGCTCGTGATTCGGAGTGGAATACGATACATCCCCGGTCCGAACGGCGCTATCTGCTCTGATCGCCGGTTTCGTTCCTTGGGACGCGAGCTTCGTCTTTCCCGGAGTGGTATGCTTGTGGAGCCCGAATTAACCCCGACACCAGCCAGAAGAGCAGATAACCGATGCCTGCGAGATACACCAACAAGAGTAGATTTCGAACCAATGCCGGCAGCCAGTTGGTGGGGACGAGTAGAGACAGCAAAAGCAGTAGTCCCAGTGTTCGTCTCAGCGACAGCGCGCGTCCCATGTGGAGTAGTGACGACCGTTCTCAAAAAGGGTGATCCTGTGCGGACCCAGAGAGCGGCTGTTGTTTGGAGACGGCTCACAGCAGCTCGTCGAGCCGATCGACGCTGGTTTCGATATAGCCCCAGTCGTTGGTGAACACTTCGAGCGAGAGCGTGCCGGTCCAGCCGTTCCGGAGTGGCTCGAACACCCGGTCGAAATCGATGGTGCCCGCGCCGAACGGGAGATGTTCGTCCTTCGGCATGCGAGTGTCGTTCAGATGGAGGTGGCCAACCCGATCGCCGTGTTCGTCGAGAAAGTCGGCCATTGCCGTTGCGTCCATTCCGTTCATCCGCGCGTGGCCGGTGTCGAGGGTCATGCTCGCGTCGGTTGCCTCGAACAGTCGCGGGAACCGCTCGGCGGGAAAGAACTCGCCGGCGACGTTCTCGACGCAGAGTTCGAAGTCGCGGTCGCGACCGAACGTGTCGAGGTCGTGGATCGACGAAAGGAGGTTTTCGTGGAGGAGGTCGTGCTCCCACGCCGGCGGCCACGCGTCGGTGCTCGCGTGAACGACACCTTTCTCCGCCCCGCATTCGATGGCGGTCTCGATCGCCGCGAGGAGTTCGCGGAGCGCGCCCTCGCGGACGTGCTGAAACGGCGAGGCGATGTCGAGCCGGAAGGGGAGATGTACCGCGAGATCGAGCCCCCGTTCGTCCGCGAGCGCGCGCACTCGATCGGCCTCGTCGGCGAGCGCACTGCGCTCGTGCGCACCGTCCATCATCAGTTCCACATAGTCGAGCCCGAGCGCGTCGGCATGCTCGAACGCTTTTTCATACTCCATCCCGAGCTGAGTGACGAACCCCCGGCGGATCGCGTTCATACCGCGCCTACGTGACGCTCCTTCTTAACCACTCCCGGGGACGAGGGTTCCCTCTGTCACCGCTCGGGATGGATCGGTGCGTCGAACCCACCCCTGACGAGGGGTTTGGCGATGTGGCGGCGCGCACACGGCGGCACCTCGTACCAGCCGAGTTCGAGATCGCGCTCGATCGTGCGCTCGATCTTTCCATCCTGACTGGTCCCGCAGTCCCGACACCGATACCCCTGGTCGCGGCCAGCACTCTTCATCGACCGCTCGCAGTCCGGACACGACGGTACCGCGGGTTCGGTCGTCACGAGATCACGGACGGCGAACTTCTCGAGTTTCAGGGTTCCGTCCGAGACCTCGCCACAGACGGTGAGGCGATCCCCGACCCGGAGCGCGCGCACGCGATCCCGGAACCGTTTCGTCGGTTCGAACGCGGCACACGCGAGCGACGCGTCACCGTCTTCGAGACCGACGAAGACGTGTCCGCCCCGCCGAGTCTCGGGCGGCGTCGCGACCGTTACCGAAACACGGTAGGCCCGCCCGTCGCGGAGTTCGCCCACGCTTCCCTCGCGGAGGTGGGCGTCGGTCCCCTGATTCGTGACGAATACACCTGTTCGCTCGATCGGTTCGCTCTCGATCCGGTCGGCGACGCCGCGCACGACCTCGGGATCGTCGCCTCGGATACCGTAGAGAATCGGTCCGGGAGCGTGGGGCACGCACACCGAACTCCCCTCGTCGCGGTCGACGGTGTCCCACGCCGCCGGATACCCCCAGTCGGCGGCCGCGAACACCGACTCGTGATCGACCTCGCGCGGCGTGCCTCGCCGGTGGGCCTCGCGGTACGCGATGTGCTCGTGGGTCCACTCGTCGAACGCCGCCCACGACCCAACCGCGGCGAGCGCGCCGATCAGCCCTCTCGCTTCCTTCCAGTCGGCGTGGCGATACCCGGCAGTCTCGATCAGCCGACGCGCCTCGTCGATCGTGAGGCGCTCGCGGACGGCCCGACGGGCGAACTCGACGACCTTCTCCGACACCGCTTCGTCGGGCGCGACCACGACACCCGGATTCGTTCGGGGGCCGTCGGTTGCCGCCAGCGTCTCGACCGCCTCGCGGGCGATGGTGAGCCCACGCTCGGCGTCGAGGTCGGTATGAATCGCGAGCGCTGCGTTCCCTCGCGTCTTGTGCTCGATCGCGGGGTTCAGTCGGACGAGTACCTGGCGCTCGACGGCACCATCCTCCCCGCGGACGCGTGCCGCCACTCGCGCGGCGAGATACGTCGTACACATCCCCCGCTCGCGCGAGTCGGTGTCGTCGATACCGATGACGGTCACACCCTTCCCACGACCCCGGCGGACAACCGCGTTCCGGCTCGGATCTCGTATATAAATCTACCGACGAGCGTGGCAGTAATCGCCGGAAGAGAGGGATATAGCGACGGCACAACCACTATATACGTGGCGATACTTACGTACGCCCATGTCACGGTCCGCACTGGTCGGCAACGTGACCGCGATGCTGGAGGACGCGGGGTTCCTCGTCAGCGACCGGTGTGCGGTCCGCCCGAAGAGCTTCGATGTCGCCGCGCGTCGCGGCGACGAGCTCCTCCTCGTGAAGATCCTCGGCAACATCGACGCGTTCGACGGCACCACCGGGGTCGAGATGCGCCGACTCGGCGGATTCCTCGACGCGACGCCCATGGTCATCGGGCTGCGGACGCGCGACGAGGAGCTGAAACCGGGCGTGATGTATCTCCGCCACGGCGTGCCCGTTCTCAGCCCCGACACCGCGCTCGATCTGTTCGTCGAGGAGGTGCCGCCGATGATCTACGCCGCGCCCGGCGGGCTCTACGTGAACATCGACGGTGAGGTGCTCGCCGACGAACGCGAGGATCGCGACTGGAGTCTCGGCCGGCTCGCCGACGAGCTCGGCGTCTCGCGGCGCACGGTCTCGAAGTACGAGGACGGGATGAACGCCTCGGTCGAGGTCGCCGCGCGGATGGAAGACCTCCTCGATGCGCCGCTCGCGAACCCGGTCGACGTGCTCGACGGCGCGGACGAGATCACAGAGGAGGACTCGACCGATGCGACCGACGCTCCCGACACCGACGACGAGGGCCTCGTCGCGGTGCTGACGCGAGTCGGCTTCGACGTCCATCCGACGACCCGCGCGCCGTTCAAGGCCGTCAGCGAGGACGACGGCGGGGCCGAGAACGTGCTCACCGGCCACTCCGCCTTCACGCGGACCGCCGAGAAGCGCGCCCGGATCATGAGTTCGCTCGGCACCGTGACCCGCACGCGATCGGTGTACGTGGTCGACGACGCCTCGCGCGACGCCGTCGACGACACCGCGCTGATCGAGCGCGAGGAGATCGCGGCGATCGACGATCCCGACGCGCTCCGCGACCTGATCCGCGAGCGTGCGAAGTCCGCCTAGAACCCACCTTTTTACTTCAGGGTGGTTCGAAAATCGCTACGCGATTTTCGTCAGTGCAAGAAATCGAAGATTTCTTGCTTGCAATCAGAACGCTTCGCGTTCTGATGACATCACGAGACGGCGAAGCCGTCTCGAACGAGTTCGCGCCCTCCGGGCGCTCAACCCCTCGTAAAAACCTGTCCTGCCGAGCACAGCGAGGCAGGGCTCGGAAGACGCGAAGCGTCTTCCGGTGGACCAAAAACACCCGCTCACTCGCCTCCGGCTCGTTCGCGGTAGGATTGCTGGCGCTCTCCGCACTGTCCCGCACCCGCACAGCACCGCCCGAGCCCTCGCTCCCTCCAGTCGCTCGCCCTCGATCCACCAGGAAAGCTCCGCTCTCCTGAGCCTCGACTCACTCCGTTCGTCGAGACGCCAGGACCGCAGCCGCCCCGCGGCCGCCGGCCGCACCGCCACCGCGGCTCAGTAACGCCTTTGCGCCCGGCCGGCCAATCCGGCGCATGAACCGCTCGACCTCGCGCGATCTTTACGACCGCGCGCTCGACGTGCTGCCCGGCGGCGTGAACTCCTCGGTCCGCGCAACCCGACCCTACCCGGCGTTCGTCGAGCGCGGCGACGGGGGCCACGTCATCGACGCCGACGGCAATCGCTACATCGACTACGTGATGGGCTACGGGCCGCTCCTGCTCGGTCACGATCTCCCCGAGTCGGTCCAGGCGGCGGTGCAGTCAACGCTGAGCGAGGGCCCGATGTACGGCGCACCGACCGAGATCGAGGTCGAACTCGCGGAGTTCGTCGCCCGCCACGTCCCGAGCGTCGAGATGTGCCGGTTCGTCAACAGTGGGACGGAAGCCACCGTCTCCGCCGTGCGACTCGCCCGCGGGTACACCGGCCGCAAGAAGATCGTGGTGATGCAAGGCGGCTATCACGGCGCACAGGAGTCCACGCTGGTCGAGGGCTCGCCCGACGATCCACGGCCGTCCTCGCCCGGCGTCCCACAATCATTCGCCCAGCACACGATTCCGGTTCCGTTCAACGATCAAGAGGCGATCGAAGCGGTCTTCGAGGCCCACGGCGACGAGATCGCCGCGGTCCTGACTGAACCGCTGCTCGGCAACACCGCGAGCGTGCTGCCCGTCGAAGGCTACCACGAGCGCCTGCGCGAACTCTGTGACGAGTCCGGCGCGCTCCTGATCTTCGACGAAGTGATGACGGGCTTCCGTGTCGGCGGGCTCCAGTGCGCTCAGGGGAAACTCGGTGTGAAACCCGACCTCACCACGTTCGCGAAGATCGTCGGCGGCGGGTTCCCAGCGGGCGCGATCGGCGGCCCCGCCGAGATCATCGAATCGTTCACGCCCGCCGGCGACGTGTTCCAGTCGGGCACGTTCTCGGGCCACCCGGTCGCGATGGCTGCCGGGCTCGAAACTCTCAGATATGCTGCCGAAAACGACGTCTACGACCACGTGAATCGGCTGGGCGAGAAGCTCCGGACCGG
This sequence comes from Halococcus salifodinae DSM 8989, assembly GCF_000336935.1. Classification (NCBI taxonomy): domain Archaea; kingdom Methanobacteriati; phylum Methanobacteriota; class Halobacteria; order Halobacteriales; family Halococcaceae; genus Halococcus; species Halococcus salifodinae. Next base: position 197,607 of record NZ_AOME01000015.1, read on the forward strand.
ACTCACGGAGATCACCGAGGACCGCGCGCCCGGCTACACCGTCCTCGGCACCGACAGCATGTTCAAACTCGTGTTCACCCGCGGCGACGCCGCCGCCCCTGGCCCGGCGTGCGAGGCGGGCTGCCGTCAGGACCCCGATTGTGACCGATTCGACCGCTGTCCCAAGACCGGTGCTGACGTGGAGCAAAGCGAGACCGAGCGCTGGGAGCGGCTGTTCCGGCCCGCGATGCTCGACGAGGGGATCTTCCTGACCGCGAACCAGATGGAATCCCAGTTCGTGAGCGACGCGCACACCGACGCGGACATCGAGGAAACCCTCGAAGCGTACAAAGCCTACTTCGAGTAGCCGACCCATCGACCGATCGAACGTGCGAGTGGTCGCGTCCGCTAAACGGCCTCCCGCCCCCGAGTCCCAGTGCGGATCTGAGCGGCGTCCTCGACCGACGTGACGAACACTTTGCCATCGCCCGGCTGGCCGGTCGCGGCGCGTTCGATGATCGCTTCGACTACCTCGTCGGCGGCGATGTCGGCCACCACGCACTCGACTTTGACCTTCTGGTGGAGGTCGACGGTGTACTCCTCGCCGCGCCACTGCCCCTTCTTGACGGGCTGGCTCCCCCGCCCGGAGACGTTCGTCACCGTGAGCGATGGCGCGCCGACCTCCGCGAGCGCGCTCTTGACTGCACCGAGCTTGTCGGGCCGGACGACCGCCGTGACCATCTTGATTCCGCCGTCGTTCGCCAACCCGCCGTCGGTCCGAACCTCCTCGTCGGCGGCCGCGTGGACCGCACCGCCGTCGGCGACCGGGCCGCCCGACTCGCCGAGACCGAACTCGGGGTAGGTGTCGACGCCGTGCTCGGAACTGTCGAGCCCATCGCGCTCGTGTTCGGGCGTGACGCGTGCCTGCCCGACCGCCTTTAGCGCGCCGAACACCGCGGCGGTCGCGACGATCGTCCAGCCGGCGATCACGGCGACGCCGATGATTTGGGCTGCGAGCACGTCGAGCGCGAACCCGTCGACCGCGACGAACGGGAACGCGAGTGCGCCGAGCACGCCGGCCGAGCCGTGGACCGGGAACACCGCACAGACGTCGTCGATCCGAAGGCGTTTCTCGACGAACTCGAAGACCAGCGGGAGCTGGATACCAGCGAGTAGGCCGACGGCCACGGCTCCGGGCCAGACGATCGCGTCGGTGATCGAGGTGATCGAGACGAGGCCGGCGAGCATCCCGTTGGCGACGTACAGCGTGTCGACCTTCCGGGTCTTCGCGAACGAGGCCGCGCCAGCACCGATCGCGCCCGCGGCCATCCCGAGGGTGGTCGTGAGCGCGACTCGGCCGACGTAGCTGAACGAGCCGAGCTCTGCGGCCCCGCCGGCCATCGCGAGCGGTGCAGCCGCGGTGCCGACGTTGAAGCCGTACCAGCCGAAGCAGAGGATCAGCGTGCCGAGCACGGCGAAGGACATCGAGTGGCCGGGGATCACGTTCACCGAGCCGTCGTCGCCGTAGCGACCGATCCGCGGGCCGAGCACCCACGCCGCCGTCAGGCCCGCGATCCCGCCCATCCCGTGGACGATCATCCCGCCGGCGAAGTCGTGAAAGCCCACGCCGAGGACGCTTGCGAGAAAGCCGCCGGCCCACGTGAAGCCCGTGACCACGGGGTAGATGATCGCCGCGAGCAGGATCGTGTACGCGACGTACGCCCGGAGCTTACACCGACCCGCGACTGCGCCGCTCACGATCGTGGCGGCGGTCATCGCGAACACCGCGCCGAACAGCCAGCTCACCCACGCGGCCGAGTCGCCGCTCCAGACCGCCGTCAGGTCCGCGAGCGTGGCCCCACTGCCGCCAGTGAGCCCGCCGATGACCGACGAGACGCCCGCACCGACGAGGAAGAAGGCCACGACCCCGATCGACCACGTCAGCATGTTCTTCGTGAGCTGGTTGGCGACGTTCTTCGCGCGGACCTGGCCCGCCTCCAGCATCGCGAACCCCGCGTGCATGAAGAAGATCAGGAACGTGACCGTGAGCACCCACACGAGGTTGACGCTCTCGACCACCGCCTCCATCCCGCTCGCCTGGAGCGGGATCGATCCAGCCTCGATCATTCGCCCACCGCCGAAGTAATCGCTACTATTTTACTACAATTGATGCCGTTTTCGCTGTTTTCGCCCGTGTTCGTCATCCGTCTCACGCTGGGGACGCAGGAAGTGCGATCGTATAACTGTTGGGTTGAAATATGGATATTTGCGCTGGTGTTGGAATGGATATGTCCGTTTTGCGGTACAGTATTATCGATATAAGGTCGTATTCCGGTCGGGAATCGCTCGATATTGGACCGAAAACCGTACGTTCGTCGATTCGATTTCCGGCAGGTGTTGCGCGAGAGCGGCGTCCGCGCCCGAGATCGGGAGTCAGTCGTCGGCCGGTGCGGACTCGACGAGCGTCGCTGGCTCGACGGAGGCGTACCGAACGACCGCATCGAACTGCCCGATCGAGAAGCGTTCGTCCGATGTGATACCGCGTGCGTCGGGCTCGCACAGACGTGTATCGACGAACCGCTTCGCGACGAGGGCTTTCCGGGCGTCGTCCACGCTGTCGATCCGCTCTTGTGCCTCTTTGACGAGAAGTGCGGCGGTGTAGACGTCGAAGACGTAGTTCGCGAGTTTCTTGGCGTGGAGCTGGGCGTACTCCCCGTCGGCCCCGGCGAGGTGGACCAACGACTCCTGAAGCTCGGCGAAGGCGTCCTCGATCGCCGCAGTCGGTTCGTCGAGGCAGGGATGCTCGGCCGCGTCGAGGTTGGCGCGGATCGCGGGCAGGAGAGCCTCGTGGGCGTCCTCGCGGTCGAGCGCCCGGAGCAGGTCGAGCGAGAGGACGTTCGAGGTTCCTTCCCAGATCGGGAGCACCTGGGCGTCACGGAGCAGGCGCGGCGTGACGAACTCACGAACGTACCCGTTGCCGCCGAGCACCTCACACGCGTACGAGGCGGTTTCGACTGCCATCCGCGCGGTCACGTGCTTCGCCACCGGCACGAGCGCGCGCACGAGCTTGAACGCCCGCTCGCCGGCCTCGGTCTCACGCCCCTCGCGCCGGTAGCGGTCGAGGACGCGCGCGCCGTCGAAGGTGAACGCGGCGGCGGCCTCGTAGTCGACGGCCATATCGACGAGATCGCGGCGCATCAGCGGGTAGTCTTGAATGACCTCCCCGAACGCCTCGCGGTTCGCGGCCCGAACTTTGGATTCGAGCAGCGCACGACCCATGATCCCGACCGCGGCGGTGGCGTTCGAGAGGCGCTCGAAGTTGAGCATCTCGGTCATCTGCCGGAACCCGTTCTCGGGTTCCCCTACTAAGAACGCCTCCGCGCCGCGGAATTCGATCTCCCCTGTGGGGACCGAGATCGTTCCGAGCTTGTCCTTCAGCCGGCGGAACAGTGCGTCGTTGACCATCCCGCTCGGTTTGGTGCTGTCTCTTATACACATCT